>DXZL01000110.1:2592-5287 GCA_019419725.1 Veillonella sp.
ATACTAAAGAACTAATACTAAAGAAATAATAACTGTATACTAAAAGGTCTCCCTAGATTATATAGGGAGACCTTTTTACGTTTATTGTATATTTTTAGTTTTATTATAGGTTAGAAGATATGCTAGAAGCTATTAAAACCGAATTCTTCGATTCCTTCCACGTCTTTTAGTGTTACTGTACGGCCTGTAATATCGATAATGCCTTCATCTCTTAGGCGCCCGAGTTCGCGGCTAAGTGCTGTGCGAGATACATTGAGTACTTCTGCCATTTGCTCGCGGTTATGTGGCAAATGGATTGTTGTAGACTGCTGACGTTTATAAATGTCTGTTAAGTACGCGAAAATCTTCTCGCGCATACCTTTCAAGGTAAGATAATGAACCTTTCTTGTGAGGAGAATAGCTTTTTCAGACAAATCCTCCAATAGGTTGGACAAGATTTTGGTTTGGCATTGTTGGCAATCAGGCAATGTATCAATAAATGTTTCAAGAGGAATGAACATAATCTTACTAACCTTTGTAGCTTTAATCGTAGCAGGCCATAATGGTTGTTTACTAAATAGTAATGCTTCACCAAAAATATCAGATTGTTCAAGGTTAGCCATAATAACGCGTTGGCCCATAACATTTTCACGTGTCAGTAACGCACTGCCTTCGAGAATGACCCCAATGCCTTCCATCGGATCCCCAGAGAGGGCAATAAAATCATTTTTCTTATAGCTATGCACAATAACTTTCGCATTATGTAAATAACTGCGTAGTTCAGGTTCGCCCAACTTATTAAATAAAGGGCATTTAATTAGGGTAGGTAGATATTGGTTGATAATGTCATTTGAAAGTATTTGCTTCATGGTCGCCTCCGATGTGACGAAGTCTATAGTAAATTTAAATGATTATTGTATAATAATAGTATAAGGTCAAATGACCTACCTGTTCCGAAAGGGGAGCCAGGTAAAAATTTTGAAAAAGTTTTTTATTTGTTGCTCAAGCTACAGAAATTGTATCATCTTTACGTTATACTTTCAAATGTAATCAATCAGACACCTGATAATTCATCAGTGTAATGTATAGGTTTTATATTATCTAGCTTGAATGCGAGGAAGTCTCGCAAAGGAGGATTTTTAAATGAGTATGTTCTGTTATCAATGCGAACAATCTGCAGCACCAGGCGGCTGTACTGTACAAGGTGTATGTGGTAAAACTGCACCAGTTGCTAACTTACAAGACGAATTAACTGCTGCTTTAGTTGGTTTAGCACGCGCTTTAGACGTAAAAGGCCAAACTAAAGAAGGCGTTGACTATTTAATGCGTGGTTTGTTCATGTGTGTAACAAACGTAAACTTCTCTGAAGACCGCGTTCAAGAATTCATCGACGAAGTAAACGCTTATCATGCAAAAATCGATAGCGCAGCTCAAAACTTCGATTGGGAACAATTGTGGAAAGGTGAAGAAGATATCGTATCCCTTCGTTCCACATTATTGTTAGGTATGCGTGGTATGGCTGCTTATGCATGGCATGCTGCACGCCTTGGTTTCCATGATCCTGAAGTTGATGCTTGGTTCATCAAAGGCATGGTAGAATTCGCTAAAGACCACAGTGCTGAAGAATGGTTGAACTTGTTGATGGAATTCGGTCAAATCAACTTGAAATGCATGGCTATTCTTGATAAAGCTAACACTGAAACATATGGTACTCCAGTACCAACTACAGTACCTTTGACTGTAGAACCAGGTCCTTTCATCGTTGTAACTGGTCATGACCTTCACGACTTGAATCAATTGTTGGAACAAACTGATGGTAAAGGTGTAAACATCTATACTCATGGTGAAATGTTACCTTGCCACGCTTACCCTGAATTGAAAAAACATCCTCAATTGAAAGGTAACTTCGGTACTGCATGGCAAAACCAACAAAAAGAATTCGTTGACGTTCCTGGCGCATTCTTGTTCACTACAAACTGCATTATGCCACCAAAAGAAAACTACAGAGCTAATATCTTCACTACAGATATGGTAGGTTTCGACGGCTGTGCACACGTAGAAGAAAAAGCTGATGGCACTAAAGACTTCTCCGCTGTTATTGAACGCGCAATCGAATTGGGCGGCTACAAAGAAGCTCAAGAATTCACTGGCATCAACGGTGGTCACGAAGTAACTACTGGTTTCGGTCACGGTACAGTATTGGGTATTGCTGATAAAGTAATCGACGCTGTAAAAGCTGGCGCAATCAAACACTTCTTCTTAGTTGGTGGTTGTGACGGTGCTAAAGTAGGCCGTAACTACTACACAGAATTCGTAAAACAAACTCCAGATGATACTGTAGTATTGACATTGGCTTGTGGTAAATTCCGCTTCAACGACCTTAACATCGGTGAAATCGGTGGTATCCCTCGTATCCTTGATATGGGTCAATGTAACGATGCTTACTCCGCTATTCAAGTAGCAGTAGCTTTGGCTGGTGCATTTGAATGTGACGTAAACGACTTGCCATTAACATTGGTATTGTCCTGGTACGAACAAAAAGCAGTATGTATCTTGTTAACATTGTTGGCATTGGGTATCCGCAACATCTACATCGGACCTTCCTTGCCTAAATTCTTCTCCAGCAATGTATTGAACATTTTGGTAGAAAAATTCCAATTACATCCAATTACAACTCCAGAAGCTGACATGAAAGCTATCTTGGGCTAATAGGATC
>DXZL01000111.1 GCA_019419725.1 Veillonella sp.
CAACTTGCTCATCGGTCATTTCTTTGAAATCGTAATCGGACTTGCGTGTATGAATTGTGTTCATATGCTCCTCCTTACAATTGAGCAGAAAAACCAATATATTTATTATACTGGAACTATTTGTGATTTTCAACTATCAATGGCCACGGCGCAATTTCTCTAGCTTTTCAGCTACTTCAGGAGATAATAAACCTCCTACTTCATTACGTCGCAAGCTAAATTGATCTCGTCTATGTTCATGAGCGTATTGTAGTCGTTCTTCTTCCTTAGCAAGGCGAATCATATTTTGTAATTCTCTTGCAGGAATTCGTAAACCACCGGACCCAAGAATTTGATTTTGTTCTGCCCCATCAGAAGTTACAACATATACATTGGTATATTTGCCTTTACGCAAAAATACCTCTCGTTCTATAAAGGAATCTGCTGTTTCACCATCATCTGTATATACTTCAATAAAACCATTTGTAATGGCCTCAATAGAGCCTCCAGACTTAGTATATTTACCATCAAATACAAGGATAACTTCGTATCCTTTGAATTTTCCGTAATTTAACAGTCTGTCTCTAAGTTCCATACGAGCATGTTCTAATGATTCATGTGCTAGTTTCTTTAGATGAGTCCAGGCGAATATCACATTATATCCGTCTACAATTAAAATATCCTTTAACATAGTTATTTCGCTTGTCGTTGACGAACCGCTTCATACATGAGAACGGCAGCCGCCACAGATGCATTTAAAGAATTTAAATTTCCATACATAGGAATGGTAACGAGGAAATCACATGCGTCTTTCACAACGCGACTAATGCCTTTCCCTTCATTACCAATTACGATAACAGTAGGAATTGTCATATCTGCCTCATATAAAGTGCGATCCCCTTCCATATGAGCGCCCATAACCCAAAATCCTTGTTTTTGAAGTTGTTTAATGGTTTGAGCTACATTTCCAACCTGCACTAGTGGAATTTGTTCAATAGCACCGGCTGATGTTTTAGCAACTGTCGCATTAATAGGGGCATTATGTCGCTTCGGAATAAGTACCGCTGTAGCACCCACACATTCAGCAGTACGAATGATAGCCCCCATATTATGAGGATCCTCAACGCCATCTGTTAAAATAAGCAAAGGCACTTCATGATTCGTCTCCTGTAGCACTTCACCTAGTTCTTTAAATTGAACGGCAGAAACAAGAGCTATAACACCTTGATGTGGTACCTCTAAATCATATTTATTCATTTGTTTGATAGGCGTTGGACGTACTTCAATACCTTGAGATTTAGCAAGACCAACAATATCAGCTAGACCAGTTTTAACCTTATCTTCACTGACCATAATGCGTTGAATAGAGCGCCCACTTTTAAGGGCCTCTTTAACTGCATTGCGACCTACAATATAATTATCCATACTACATACCTCGTAGAGTTATAGAAAAGGCTTGCCCCATAATATGCTGTAAGCGCTCATCTTGACGCGTTTCATACAGAAATCCCAGTACAGCTTCAAAGGCCGTACTACTGCGATATTCTTGAACTGAACTGCTTTTCGGTACATTCACATTACTATTTCTAGCACGTCGTGCAATAGCTTGTTCTTGTTCTGTAAAAGTATCCTCTATTTCTACCAATACCTTCGCTTGTGACTTAGCACAAATAAACTCAGTAACAATTGTGTGCAACACTTGCACCTTCGTTATATTCATTTGTACCACTCGTTCACGCACATACATGGAGTATACTGCATCACCAATATAGGCAAGCATAACTGCATCTGTACTAAGGCATTCCTCTATAGTTCTTTTACGCAAACGAAGCGGCTCTTGTTCAAGAGCCGTCAACTTTTTTATCGCTTCATTCTTTAAGAATTGAAATTGTTTAAACTTCACGTTTTTTCCACCGTGCACCTTGAGGAGAATCCTCAATAGTAATACCGATTTCAGCCAAACGATCGCGGATACAATCAGCTAGTGCCCATTGTTTTTGATCACGACATGCTTGACGTACAGACAAGATAACCTGCATTAATTCTTCATATTCAGCAGCATTGGCACCAGTGTTGCCTTCCCATGCTTTTTCAAGAATACCAATAACCTCTGTCATGAACTTGAAAATACGTTTAACTTCAGCAATTGCTTCTTGGCAAACAACGCCTTCACGGCCTGTCACAGCTTGGTAATAGATATTGATTTCTTTAGCAAGACCAAACATGCTAGATGTAGCTAAAGCAGTATTGAAATCATCACTCATTGCTGCTTCGAATTCTTCTTCATACTCTTTAGCTTTTTCTAATAAATGTTGAGCCTCATCACAAGGACCTGGTTCACATTTTTCAAGGTACAATAGATTTTCAATAGCAGTACTTAAACGTTCTAAGGATTTATTTGCTTCTTCTAAACGTTCATCAGAGAAATCTAATGGACTACGATAATGTGTACTCAACAAGAAGTAGCGCAATGCATCTGGACTATATTGTTCTAAAATATCTTTTACCAAGAAGAAGTTATTCAAGGATTTAGACATTTTTTCAGAATTAATAGTGATGAAACCATTGTGTAACCAGTAGCGTACAGATGGATGTTGACCAGAACAACCTTCAGATTGAGCAATTTCATTTTCATGATGAGGGAAGATCAAATCGCTACCGCCACCATGGAAATCAAATTCTGTACCTAAATATTTTTGGCTCATCGCAGAACATTCAATATGCCAGCCTGGACGACCGTTACCCCAAGGACTTTCCCAATACGGTTCACCTGGTTTTGCTGCTTTCCATAATGCAAAGTCCATAGGATTTTTCTTACGGCCATCAACTTCGATACGAGCACCGGCTTCCATATCATCTAATGTACGGCCAGATAACTCACCATAGTGTTCAAATTTATCAACGCTATAATATACATCGCCATCGAGTTCATAAGCATAGCCTTTTTCAATCAATGTAGAAATCATAGCGATAATGTCTTCGATATGTGTAGAAACACGAGGATAAATATCAGCACGTTGTACACCAAGTGCATCCATTACTTCAAAATAGCTATCAATATAACGGTTTGCAATAGTATCCCAAGATACACCTTCACCATTAGATGTATTGATGATCTTATCATCTACATCTGTAAAGTTTTGTACATATGTTACTTTATAGCCTACATGTTTCATATAGCGACGAATTACGTCCCATGTTACGAATGGACGTGCATTGCCAATATGAGGATGGTTATATGGTGTAACACCACATACGTACATCTTTGCCTCACCTGGTGTTACAGGATTAAACACCTCTTTTTGGCGCGTCATAGTATTATAAACTGTAATTTCTCTCATCGTTACCGATGCCTCCATTTTTGTAAAATAAAAAAGACCTCTCATCTCATACAGAGACGATGGTCCGCGGTTCCACTCTGTTAGGCACCAGCAGTGGTACCCACTCATCGCATAACGGCGCGTCACCGGACAAACCTACCTATAATCGGAGTGTCAGCTCGTGAATGCATTTCGTCTACCTATTCTTGAACCCTCCCACCATCGGTTCTCGCTAAAAAGTTAGTTGTAGAGTACTTCTTTCAGTCTTAGCTATTAGTAATTATCTATATTCAGATATGTAAATATTGTATCAATTATCCTATAGAAAGTCAATGAAAACAAGAAAATCCTCATCTCTCAACATATCCAATTAGCCTATTAAACATGCATATTCTGGATATAGAATTTGAAAGATGAGGATAAGGAATTACCTATTAAGCGTTTTCCAATTTTTCTTGATCATCATGTTTACGGCAAATACCTGCAAAGATAGAGCCTGTAAAGTTATGGATAATGGAGAACACTGCACCTGCTACTGCTGCTTGAGGTGTAAAGTGTTTAAGTGCTAAAGATACGGATAATGCAGAATTTTGCATTGCCACTTCAATTTGCATAGCACGACGAGAGGAAATATCGATGCTAAGTGCCTTACAAATGAAGTACGTTACTACATAACCACTCACATTTTGTACCAAGCAAGCTACGAAGATGATGAAACCAGTTTCAGCAATTTGTTTTTGGTTTACTGCAGTTACAGCAGCCAAGATTAACAATACTGCAATGGCCGCAATTGTAGGACATACAGATTTAACAGGTTCAATCTTAGAGCCGATGAAGTAATTCAATACGATACCCAAGATGATTGGTACCAATACGATTTTTACGATAGAAATAAACATCGGCATGAATTGAATTTCAATGGAAGATGTAGCACCTGCATAGAGTACAACGAATAAAGGTGTCAAAATTGGAGCCAATAATGTAGAAACAGTCGTTGCAGATACAGATAAAGGAACATTACCATTAGCAAGGAATGTCATAACATTAGAAGCTGTACCACCAGGACATGCACCTAACAAGATGAAGCCAATACCAATTTCCGGAGGGAAATTGAAGATAAGAGCAACTAAGAAACCTGCCAGTGGCATCCATAAGAATTGAATAACAGATACAAGAATAACCTTCATTGGTTGCTTAAATACATCAAGGAAAACTTGAGCCGTTAATGTTAAACCCATAGCAAACATTACAAATTGAAGCATGTACGCAATGTACGGCGTCATCCAAGAAAATACAGTTGGTAATAAATACGCTAACACTGCCATCAATAGCACGATCCAGGAAAGATAGCTATTGAATAAGTGATTAAGAGAACGAATAATACTCATAAAAGCACTCACTTTCATAATAAATAAAAATAAAAGACGCCGATTATTATAGCATTTCTATTGAATAATCTCAATATACATAAAAAAGCTCCCATAACCTCAGCTATGAGAGCTTTTATATTAGCTTCTATTACTATTTTGTTAAAGCGCTAACATTGTCTAAGCGATGTAAGCATTTTTCTTTACCAAGTAATGTAACAATATTATTCAAATCTGGACCATGCATTTGACCTGTTAAAGCAACACGAATTGGCATGAATACGAATTTCCCTTTCAAAGCAGTTTCTTTCATAACAGCTTTAATCGTTGCTTTTACAACATCAGGTGTAATTTCATCAAGTTCTGCCAATGCATTACGGAATGCGCCAAGAACTGTTGGTGCTGTTTCTTCATTCAATACAGCACGCAATTCCTCTTCGTGATCTTCTTCAAGGAATACTGTTTCGCCCATGAACATGCCTACATGATCCTTAATTTGCGCACCATAGCTAATATGATCACGGAATGTAGAGCATAATAATGTCAACCAATCAA
>DXZL01000112.1 GCA_019419725.1 Veillonella sp.
AGAAGCTCTTGAAAAAGAAGCAAAACGATTAAATTATAACTGGAAAGAATTGATTACCGATAATCGACTTCAACAGGTTACGAAACAGCTCAAAGCATGTACAGAAGAAGAAATGTTTGCCGCTTGCGGTTATGGCGGTATTCCTGTAAGCACTGTTCTATTGCGGTTAATTGAACTCTATAAAAAATCTAAAGAAGCAGAAGAGTCTAAACACAGCACTGAACAAATCATTGAGAAACTAAAAGCTCAAGGTCCGAAAACGACCAAGAATGGTACGGGTGTTCTTGTAAAAGGCGAAGCTGGTGTTATGGTGCGTATGGCGAAGTGCTGTAGTCCTGTACCTGGTGACGATATCATCGGTTATATTACGCGGGGCCGTGGCGTATCTATTCATCGTTCTGATTGTACGAGTCTAGGGCATACGCCAGAAGATTTAGAGCGTATGATTGAAGTTTCTTGGGATGGTTCCTCTGGTGAATCTTTCCACGTAGGCATCGATATCCAAGCTTATGATCGAAATGGTCTGTTGATGGAGGTTATGGCTGTACTTTCAGAATTGAAAATCACCATTACAAACATCAATGCAAAGGTTCAAGAAGATACTAAAACCGTAAGTATCAATGTAGTTGTTGATATCCGAGATATTTCACAACTTGATTTTGTTATGACTAAGTTGCGTCGTATTCGTGAAGTATATACGGTACAACGTAGTAAAGGAGGGGCTTAATGAGTGAACAACAATTAGTGCTTATGCGCATGCCATTAGGTCCATTAGGGACTAACTGTTATGTTATCGGAGATAAAGAGGTAGGAGAAGCTTTCATTATTGATCCTGCTACTGCTGAAGTATTAGAGTCTTTAAAGAAACATGATTTAAAACCAAAGACGATTTTGTTAACCCATGGTCATGGTGATCATATTGGTGGCGTTCAAGATATTGTAGATACATATCATGTGCCTGTATATATTCAAAAGGGTGATGTACCATATTTGGCAGATCCTGAGTTAAATCTCAGCGCCTATAGCAATCCTACACCCATTAAGGTAAATGCTGATATCATCGAGGTTAAGCAAGGTGACCATATTACATGTGGCGTTATTGACCTTGAAGTACTTGAAACGCCAGGTCATACGCCCGGTGGGGTATGTTATTATATGGAAGGCCTTGTATTTGTAGGCGATACACTATTTAGAGATTCTGTGGGACGTACAGATTTTCCAAATGGTTCTTATGAGACGTTAATGGAATCCATTAAAACGCAGCTCTATAAGTTGCCTGATAATACTATGGTGTATCCTGGTCATGGGCCGGAAACAAATATAGGTTATGAAAAACAATACAATCCATTCGTTGGAGCGTAGGTTTTATAAAATTTTGTAAGAAGTAAAGGGGATAGTTATCATGAATACAACCTTAGAAAAATTAAAAGAACGCATTAAAGACAAAAAATACAAATTGACTACACAACGTCAAACAATTTTACAAGCCTTCATCGATGCTGATGAAAATCATTTAAGTGCAGAAGACGTATATGTACTTGTAAAAGAAGTGGCTCCTGATATCGGATTGGCTACTATTTACAGAACACTTGATCTCTTCACTGAACTTGATTTGTTGAAACGTCTTGATTTCGGCGATGGTCGTAACCGTTACGAATTGAACGACGAAGAGTTTGCTCATTTCCACCATCATTTGATCTGCGTAAAATGTGGCAAAGTATCCGAGTTTGAAGATGATATGCTTGAAACACTAGAATCCATCATTGCTAAAAAATTGAACTTCCGCACTATCGACCATCAATTGAAAGTATATGGTTATTGCAGTGATTGCCAAAATCATATGACTGAAGCAGAACTAGAAAAATTAGAACGTATGGCTCATCACCATGCTTAATGGATATCTATATACGGGACCATTACCGCTTGGTTCTGTAGTGGCCCATAATTGTGGTGCTGCAGGACTGTTTTCTGACAAGGTGCATCCAGATGTTATCCTTGAAGCTCACGAAGTCGATGGATTGTATATCTTAACAGTTACCATTGGTGAGACAGTTCAGACTTTTGAAGGCCCTGTTTCCTCTATGGGACGACGTCAAATAGGACAAGCTTTGTTAAGCTATTTGCGTGAATATCAAGGTTTGCCAGTTGATGCACCATGGGGGACTATGGTCGGTGTACGCCCTACAAAGCTACTACATAAATATATAGATACATATGGCTCTGTCCACGCAGCAACTCGTCACATTAGGGACGAGTTTTCTGTGTCTATGGAAAAGCTTGATATATTGGGTGCCATCGGTGAGTATCAACGTCCGTTTTTAGCTGATACAGACGATAAAAAGGTGAGTCTCTATTGTGGCATTCCTTTTTGTGACACCCGTTGTGTTTACTGCTCCTTTCCGTATGGACTCTATCAGGACTATGATGGTAAAAGCCAATTTTTAACTGCCTTAGGCCGGGACATAGAGGATATGAAAACTATTGTTGAATCTTATGGTTTAACGGTAGATACCCTTTATATGGGTGGCGGTACTCCGACGGTGTTAGGGGATGAAGACTTTCACCAAGTTCTAAAACAGCTGTCTATATTTGTTCCTGAAGGGCATGAGTTTACTGTAGAGGCGGGGCGACCGGATTCTGTTAATCCTACAAAGTTACGATCTATGCTTGATTTAGGTGTCAATCGTATCAGTATTAACCCACAAACGATGCAAGATGATATTTTACGTCGCATAGGGCGTGGACATAGTGCACGTGATATTGATGAGTTGTTACAATATGTCAAACATAATACGTCGTTAGCGGTAAATATGGATTTTATTGCCGGTTTACCAAATCAAACGATGCAAAACATGATAGAGAATATGGATTATGTATGTCAAAATTTGCCGGAAAATGTTACAATTCATACGTTAGCATTAAAACGTGGTAGCCCATTGTATTATTTAAATATGCAAGATGATATCCCTGAGGAACATCTCGTGGCAGACATGATACAATATGGTAAAGAGCGTCTAGAAGCGGCTGGCTATGTACCATATTATCTATATCGTCAACAATATATGAGAGGACAGTTAGAGAATATCGGCTATACCTTGTCTGGCAAAGCGTGCGAGTATAATATTCAGATTATGGAGGAACGACAAAGTATTCTTTCTATGGGACCTGGTAGTTCATCTAAGTGGATGCGGGCCCCTGAATATCGTCAATTGAAACAGCATATGCCAAAGGATGTAGATGTTTACCACGCAACGATAGATGCACTATTAGAGAAACGACATAGAATTTGTAAAAAATTTTGGGAGGTTGTGTAATGGCTATTAGAAAACCAAGAGGTACACAAGACTTTTTGCCAGAGCAAATGATAAATTGGCACTATATTGAACAGCGTATGCGTGAAATTTGTAAGGTATACGGGTTCAACGAAATTCGCACACCTGCCTTTGAAGATACTAAATTATTTTTGCGTGGCATCGGTGAAACTACAGATGTAGTACAAAAGGAAATGTACACATTTACTACAGGTGATGATGGTGGCTCTAGCTTTACCTTGCGCCCTGAAAATACAGCATCTGCAGTACGTGCCTACTTAGAAAATAAAGTATATGGTAAAGAAGGCCTTACAAAATGGTATTACATGGGACCTATGTTCCGTCATGATAAACCACAAGCAGGTCGTTACCGTCAATTCCACCAATTTGGTGCAGAGGTACTAGGCTCTCAATCTCCAGTTGTAGATAGTGAAGTTATCTGCATGGTTGTACAATTGTTGAAAGACTTTGGCCTTAAGGACCTCAATGTAGAGGTGAACTCTGTAGGTTGCCCAACATGCCGCCCTGTATATCGTGAAAAATTAATTGAATTCTTTGAACCTAAAAAAGAACAATTATGCAGTGATTGCCAAGAACGTTTGTATAAAAATCCTTTGCGTATCTTGGATTGCAAAAATGAAACATGTAAATCCTTGTCCGTAGGTGCTCCTGAAATTCACGAACATTTATGTGAAGAGTGTCATGATCACTTTGAAGAATTAAAAACTTATTTAACGGCTGCCAATGTGCAATATACATTAAATCCTCGTTTAGTACGTGGCCTTGATTATTACACAAAAACAGCATTTGAGGTGCAATATACTCCATTAGGGGCTCAAAGTGCGGTAGCCGGTGGTGGTCGTTACGATGGCCTTGTAGAGGAACTCGATGGTCCTCATACACCAGCCATCGGTTTTGCGATGGGCATGGAACGTTTATTATTAGCCCTTGAAAAACAAAACTTATTACCGGAACAAACTGTAGAGCCATCTGCATTCGTAGTAGCT
Organism: Veillonella sp.; assembly: GCA_019419725.1. Taxonomy (GTDB): domain Bacteria; phylum Bacillota; class Negativicutes; order Veillonellales; family Veillonellaceae; genus Veillonella. Next base: position 4,319 of record DXZL01000112.1, read on the forward strand.
CTTGGTGATGCGGCTAAGGTTGAGGCCTTCAAAATTTGCCAAGCATTGCATGATGCATATGTATCCGTTGAAATGGACGGACAGGGTAAGAGTATGAAGGCACAATTAAAATATGCTAACAAAATTAATGCAAAATATGTTATCATATTGGGTGATGATGAATTGGCTCGTGGGGAAGCCATAATCCGATTCATGGAAACTAGTGAACAAGAAACTGTACCACTCGATACAGTTTCTGAACGTATAACTTCTTTGGTGAAAGGATGACAATTAGAATGGAAACAATGCAAGGCTTACACCGTACGCACGGTTGTGGCACCATCTCTGAACAAGAGGTAGGTAAAGAGGTCGTATTATGTGGTTGGGTTGAACGCCGTCGTGACCACGGTGGTTTGATTTTCTTGGATTTACGTGATCGTTCTGGCGTAGTACAAGTAGTGGCATCTCCAGATCATAACGTGGAATCTTTCCACAAAGCAGAGGATGTTCGTAACGAATATGTACTTTGTGTACGTGGTAAAATTACAAAACGTGATGAAGCTGCTATCAATCCAAATCTTCCAACAGGTGCATATGAAATGTACTGTGAAGAGTTGCGCGTATTGAACTCTGCTAAAACACCTCCATTCTATATCCAAGATGATATTGATGTAGATGAAAATATTCGTTTAAAATATCGTTACCTTGACTTACGTCGTCCAGAAATGCAACGTAACTTGATTTTACGTCACAAAGTAACAAAAGCAATGCGCGACTTCTTCGATAGCCGCGATTTCTTGGAAATTGAAACTCCAATGCTTACTAAATCTACACCAGAAGGCGCTCGTGACT
>DXZL01000113.1 GCA_019419725.1 Veillonella sp.
ATAATAAATATAGTTGTATTCCTTATCTGAAATAAATTTTACTAGATATTATATTAGTGATATAACTAATATAATATTCTGATATAGAGTATTATTTATAATTAATTACAGTAAAAATAGAGTTACTGTAGAGAACAAGACCGGTATTTATATAATAGATATAAGTAAAAAAATATATATTGACTTACAATCTCATAGATGATCTTAATATTAATCTATAAAAATTCTTTATTTTATTGGGTCATCGAGAACTAATAAATATTTAAAACTAAAGCTTTATAATATGAAATCTAATAAAAGTAATATGTAATTTTAAATGATTAAGAAAAGAAAAAAGAAGTGGTGTGAATCTGATTTATTAAACTAATTTCTTGATGCGTTATTTTTTACGTATACACTTTTGTACAATATACATGTAATCAGTTAGTTATTCTAATATTATTTGTAGTATAGAGGTGTATGATATGAAAATAGATGTTATTAAAGAAGCTCTTGAAAGTGTAAAAAAAGAAGATCCTAAATTATACGAGAATGTAGTAGAGTATATTTCTTCTAGTAAAAATAATAACGGTATTTACCTTGATGGGATGTATAAAGAACATACATGGCCTAATATTATAGGCCCTATGCCAGAGCCTTTTCCTCGGCCTAGGAATCCATCTGAACAAAATCCATTTGATATTTTTTTACCATTGGCAGGTTTATATCTATTCTACAAGTTTGTTAGATGGATATGGCAATTATTACAAGGAAATCAACTAGATATTTCCTTAGATGATATTATCAAGTATATGAATAGTTCTAAATAATTGTTGTATCGTAGTAAGAGTTATATGTTCTTTACTTTGACCAATGGTTTGCTAATGAAATTTGGTGTGTTGAGGCAGAATATTAGAAGTAACTATAAAGGACTAGCAATATAATAAAATATGTATTGCTAGTCCTAACTTCTACAAAAATGACAATATTTTAAAAATAATTATTGACACACACGGATGCGTGTATTATAATTACATCATCAGGTGAGTTAAATCACCAACATGTAGAACAGAAAGACTTAGGTTCTAACAGCAATCTTATAATATACATAGCTTAATAGAGATGAGTATAGAATCTAGTATAATTTAATAGTTATCGTTCATAAACGATTCATAAGGTTAGACACAAGCAGCAATCTTCAGATTAAATAACCAGAAAAAGTGATTTTGGAGACCTTTTGGTCTAGAGCATCGTGTCTAGTTAGCCTTAGCCTCAGTGAGGTTAGTAATTGTCTTGAACTTTGTATTGTAGCCGCTTATGGTTGTCTTGTTTATTTTGCTTTCAAAATTTACGTTGTGATAATCTGGAGCGGTTTTTTATATGTTAAGGAGATAGGAACTATGAATACATTTATGAACGCTTTAACAAATAATGAAAAATCTTATACTGCTAACGATGGTACAGCATATCGTACGAGTGGTAGTGCTTTGGTGGACCTTAATTTCTCTGTGCCTGCATTGCGTCAGGCTGCTGTTGATTTCTATGGTAAAAGTAAACATAATCATCATTTTTATAGTACTGCTCGCACTATGGATGCTGTAGAGGCGTTACGTCTATTCATTACATCCTATGAAGATGATCCTCTTTATACGATGAAATGGCTTATGTATGTGCGCCACATTAAGATAGGTCTCGGCGAGCGCGATGTATTCCGTATGATGCTCACTAAAATAGGTAACTTACATCCAGAAATGGCATTGCAGTTTATCATCGGTACTGAATTATGGAACTATGGTCGTTGGGATGATGTGCTACGTATCTTTTTTGATACGACGAGTACTATCTTACATGATGGGCTAGGAGAAGTAATTTCCAATCAGTTCAGACGTGATGTAATCGGCAGTGGTCTCGGCGACTCTATTAGCTTATTAGCAAAATGGATGCCATCCAATAATACATCCTCTAAGGAAAAGTGTTCTGAAGCAGTTATTTTGCAATCCTTGTTACACTTAAGTGCACGTGAATACCGCAAAACCTTGTCTAAGTTACGAGAACATTTAGCGGTAGTAGATAGAAAGGCATCCCTCAACCAATGGAATGATATTAATTATAATCATGTGCCGTCTAAGGCGAATCTTAAATATCGTAATGCTTTCTTAATACATGATGAAGAACGTCGTAAGGCATATCTTACATCATTACAAAAGGGCAACGATGCTGTTAAGATTAATGCCAATTCTATGTTCTTGTACGATATTGTACAAGCCTATGTAAAGGGAGATAATTTCTGGGATAGTAGTCTAAATCCATATGACGAAACATTAGAGAAGTTGTGGAATGCCCAAGATGCGCCTAAGGATTATGACGATATCTTAGTTATACGCGATGGGTCTGGATCTATGGGGGAAAAACTATCTGGTAATAGTTCCGTCACCGCACTTAGCGTAGCAGATTCGATTGCATTGTATTGTGCACATCATAACAAGAATGAATCCTTTAAAAATCGATTCATTACCTTTAGCAATCGCCCTCAGATTGTAGATATTTCCATGTGTCAAACATTGCGAGATAAGTTAAGACGCTTGCATCGTTTTGACGATTACAGCAATACGGATATAGAGGCAACCTTTGATTTAATCCTCGATACAGCAGTAAAAAATCATCTGCCTCAAGAGGAGCTACCTTCATCGTGCCTTATTATTTCTGATATGCAGTTTGATCAAGCTACAAATCATGAAGATAATACAACTGTTATTGAATCGTGTCGCCGGAAATTTAAAGCCCTTGGGTATACTATGCCACGGCTTATTTTTTGGAACGTATCTGTGTACGCACATAATACTATACCTGTTCAAATGCATCCAAGTGGTGTCATTCTTGTATCTGGATTCTCTAAATCTATCCTTGATATGGTGGTGTCTAGAGAACTCGATCCTGAAAGGGCACTTAAAGCTGAGCTAGATGCAAAGTGTAGTATTGTAGATACAGTACTACAAGATTATGTAAATGTAGCATAATTTATATATAATCTTATCACATAAGGTTCTTATTAGTCTGTTTCTGACTAGTAGGACCTTATTTTTGTGTACATAATTTGTGCTATAATGAAGAGTAGGTTTTATAAGGTAATAATCATTATATATATACGAGGAATTATAGATGGCAATTAGCAAAGAGATACAAAAATCAAGCGAAATGAAGTTTGATGGTAAACTAATTAAAGTTACTTATGATATAGCTGATGTAAATGGTAATGAAGCGTGGCGTGAGGTTGTTCATCATCCTGGTGCTACAGCTATTGTGGTTGTTACTGAAGATAATAAGATTGTAATGGAACGCCAATTCCGTTATGCTTTGCAACAGCCTTTACTTGAAATTCCAGCAGGTAAACTTGATCCTAATGAAGAGCCTCTTAACTGTGCTAAACGTGAGTTAGCAGAGGAAACAGGGTATCGTGCGAACCATTGGATTCCATTAGGTACAATTGCTACAAGTCCTGGTTTCTGTAACGAAGTATTACATTTATACTTAGCAAAAGATCTTACTATGGGTGAAACTAATTGGGATCCAGATGAATATGTGGAACTTGAATACTTTACTTTACCTGAATTATTAGAGGCTATTAAGGCGGAGCAAATTAAGGATAGCAAATCTTTGGCAGCGCTTATGCTTGCAATGCCGTACCTCAAATAACAGTACGTAATAGGAGGATATATGTTTAAACGAATTATCCTATTAGTTATGGACTCTGTTGGTATTGGTTATGCCGCAGATGCTGCAAAATTTGGTGATGAAGGCTCTAATACTTTGGGCCATATTGAATCGACAGTAGGTAAAATTCATTGTCCTAATTTAAAATCTATCGGTTTAGGTCGCATTGCTGATATTTCTGATACTGGTGAAAGCATTAACGGTGCTTTTGGCCGTATGGCAGAGCTCAGTACCGGTAAAGATACGACTAGTGGCCATTGGGAAATGATGGGGCATCCTGTTACCGTTCCATTCCCAACCTTTTACGAAGGTTTTCCAAAAGAATTAATGGATACTTTCACAAAGGAAACAGGCTATGGTTATTTAGGTAATGAAGTTGCATCTGGTACAGAAATTATTGAACGTCTAGGTGCGGAACATATTAAAACCGGAAAACTTATTGTATATACGTCGGCAGACTCTGTATTTCAAATTGCAGCACATGAGGATGTGATTCCTTTAGATGAGCTATATCGTATATGCCAAATTACCCGTGATAAGGTTTGCGTTGGAGATTACTATGTAGGCCGTATCATAGCACGTCCATTTGTAGGTGAACTTGGTAGTTTTGTACGCACATCTAACCGTCATGATTATAGTCGCATGCCTGAGAAAAAGATGGTACAACAAGAGTTACAAGATGCTGGTGTGCCAACGGTAGCAGTCGGTAAAATTGGAGATATTTATGCTCATGTTGGTTGGGATGAAAGCTATCCTACCAAATCTAATGCCCATGGTATGAATATGGTTCCATATCTATTAGGCTCTACATTTGATTACGGTCTTATGATGGTAAACCTTGTTGAATTTGATAGTCTTTATGGTCATCGTAGGAATGTGGACGGCTATAAACGAGCTATTGAAGACTTTGATTACCAACTAGGTGGGCTAATACCAATGCTCAATGATGACGATTTATTGCTTATTACTGCGGACCATGGTAATGATCCAACCTGGAAGGGAACAGATCATACCCGTGAATTAGTACCTATTCTTGGTTATAGTCCGCGAATGAATGGGCCTGTAAATCTTGGGGATAGAAAAAGCTTTGCCGACATTGGTGAAACCATATTGGAAAACTTTGAACTAAAACAATGGGGTATTGGCACATCGTTTTTAGAGAAAATTAGTAAATAACTTTCTCATATATTTTCGTATATTTAGGTTTTGAATACTAGATTACTATTTATATACGACAATAATATAATTTCAATATAGCAAAGATAATATGCTATATATGAGATACTACCAGTTAAAAATATTTATTTTTAACTGGTAGTATCTTAAAAATAGTTAGTTACATCATAAAGAACGACCAACTTATGTACATCATAAGTTGGTTGTTTTTTACTGTACGCCGAATAGGCATGACTAAACCCCCAGTTAAACTGGGGGTTGGTAAAAAT
>DXZL01000114.1 GCA_019419725.1 Veillonella sp.
AATAAGTCCACCTTCTATCATGCTCTCGTGTTCATCGGGGGACCGAGCATGTGATAAGGTGGACTTTTGTGTTATACTAAACTTGCATACAATCGTAGGTCATACAATGTTCATTAAGTTTTGGTAATGTATGCATTGTGAGTATAGTAAAGTAGGTTATATATGAAACGATTTAAATATTACAAACCGCTTATAGGGGCCATTATATTGGCTGGCGTTATGATCATGATGGCGCTCCGTATTAGCGATATAGCCAATGCTATTGATGCCATTGTTACTGCTTTTGTTCCACTTATAGTAGGTGCTTGTATCGCATTTGTCCTCGATATTCTCGTTGTGCGTTATGAACGCTGGCTGTGGCCTAAGAGTAAAACTGGTTGGAAAGATAAAATTAGACGACCTTTAAGTCTTGTATTATCCTTTGTTACTATCAGTGCTATCGTGTATTTCATTGCTCGCATGGCAATTCCACAATTGATTCATTCCATGTCGATTATCGTAGCTTCTTCGCCGCAGTTGTATACAGATTTCCAAACATGGATGCAACACTTTACAGAAACCATTCCAATGGCCTCCAATCAAACTCTTATGGATACCTTGAGTGGTGAAAGTGTTGTTAAATATACTCGCGAGTGGGGCACAAAGGGTGGTACATACCTAGTTAATGCGATGGGGACAGCCTTATCTTGGACTTTGAATATAGGTTTAGGTTTAATCTTTGCCATTTATATGTTGCTCGATAAAGAGCGACTTATGATGCAAGGTAAACGAATCCTAAGAGCCTATGCATCTGATGAGTGGGTTAATCGTGTTAGTTATGTGACACGCGTAGCTGTTCAAACTTTTAGTAACTTCTTTGTAGGCCAGTTTATAGATGCCTTGATTTTAGGTATTATGGTGGGTATTTCATTGTGGGCATTTAATATCGAATATGCTACTACGATTGCCTGTGTTATTGGTCTTACTGCATTAGTTCCATTGCTAGGTATTTATGTAGGAGGCGTTATAGGCGCAGTTATCTTACTTACTGTTAGTCCTATGGATGCATTAATCTATGTGATTATCTTAGAGGTGCTTCATCAAATTGAAAGTAACTTTATTTATCCTAAAATCGTAGGTAATTCCGTTGGTTTACCTGGTTTGTGGGTGTTTGCAGCCGTTATCGTAGGTGGTAGTTTAATGGGGGTCACTGGCATGTTGATTGGCGTACCTTTGGTGGCAACATGTTACAAATTGCTTATGACTGATGTAAACGATCGACTTGCATCGAATGAAGGTTTATAGTATATTGTCTAAATAATATATCTATTTATGTATGTTTTGTGTGCTGTTGCGTATAGCACGAAATTATAGTAATTCTAGTATACGGATGGCTTTTACCATAGGTGAAAGCATTGTATATAGTAGGAGGATATGTAATGAATAAAAAGTTGATTTCTATGGCATTAACTGGTGTATTAGCAGTTGGCGTATTGTCCGTTGCTACACCTAGTGTAGCAGATGCACGTAAAACAAAACCAGAAACAAGTACTGATATTTCTGTACAACGTGCGCCAGGGGAATCCATGGTTATGACTATGAGTAAAATTGGTACTATTTTCCAAAACCGTTTTCCTAATGCAGCACTTCATTCTGTAGAGCTTAACTCTAATGATTTGAACTATGGTTACAAAGTAGTAGGCTATAGTAAATATCATCAATATAAGATGAAAATCGACGTTATCACTGGTAATACATCTGATATGGATGAAGGTGGCAAACCTAAGAAAGTTATCGGTGAAATCTTTAATAAAGATAAAGTCATCGAAGCAGCTCAAGCTGAGCGCGTTGCGAAACAACAGCTTGGTGCTGATGCAGTTGTAAAAGGCTGGAAAATTGAAGCTCATGAAGGCAAGATTCTATACTATATGACAATGCATCAAGATGGTAAAAAGACTGTAGTTACTGTAGATGCTGAAACAGGGGCTTATGTAGGTCAATCTAAATCTAGTAAATTACCTCCTGAACCAGACCAAGGTTTCGACGGTCGTAAAACAAATATTATTTGGGACAACACTATTGATATGGGTCGTTAATCTATTTAGCGATATTATAAATAAAGAGCTGAAGATACAATCTTCGGCTCTTTTATTTATATAATGGTTATATATTTATTATTACCAACGATTTTCATAGTATACTTGTGTCCACATAATAACCTCTACAAGAGAAGGATGTGGGCTCATAGTTTCACCTACAGTAATAACGGATTTAGGATCCATTTCGCGAGTAATACCTCTTTCACGTAAGCGTTTAGTACGTTCAGAAGCGATTTCTTCATTAATAGCAGTCAATGGAGTTACACCACTGTTCATAAGATTTACGTAAGGTTGGAAGAGGATGGATGCTTGAGGGCCTGTTACGTGCATACCAAGAATGTGGTTAGTGTCTTTGTCCACTACGATTTTAACGAAACCATCATTTACATCGCCAGGATTAATACCCATAGCATAACCTTTAGCAGTAGAGGAGTAGTAATTTTTACCAACACCTACATTATAGCCTGCTTTAATTGCTTCTGCTTCAGTAAGACCTACGCTACCGATTTCAGGGTAGGAGAAGGTAACCTTTGGCAATGTATCATAGCGTGCCCAACGGAAATCTTCTTCGTTTTTAGCAAAGTATAGGTTGTGGGCGATAATATCAGCTTCATAGTTCGCACGATGACGGAATGCTGGTTCACCATTTACATCTCCTAAGGCATAGATGCCATCAACAGATGTTTCAAGGAACTCGTTTGTTTTAATCCAGCCTTTTGGCCATGTTTCAATACCTGTGTTTTCGAGATGGAGCTCTTCTACAGCAGGACGAATGCCGGCTGCTACGAGGATTTCTTCTACCTTAGTTTCTGTAATTTCACCAGTGCTACGATCTTTAGTGACTACTACTTTAAGACCATCTTCTTGACGGATTTCAACCGTGTCTTGATTTAGGACTACATTGATGCCACGTTTTTTGTAGTTATTCAACAAGAATTCAGATACTTCTGCATCTTCTTTAGGTACTAAACGTACATTATGTTGAAGGATTGTTACCTCTGTACCAGCGGATGCAAATACGTGTGCGAATTCAACACCGATTGGACCTGCACCGAGTACAGCAAGGGATTTGTATGGTTGTTTAGGGAATTTATCGCCAAAGAGGCTTTCACTAGAAAGGAAACCTGCCTCTTGAAGACCTGGTACATTCGGTATATTACTATAACCGCCAGTACCAAGGATAATCGTTGGTGCTGTAATTTCTACAATGCCAGAACCATCGTTAAGATGAATATTCATTACTTTATCGGATACAAAGCTAGCTGCACCACGGTATACGTCAACATTATCGAAAGCGTTGTAATAATCGTAGATGCCTGCGGATTCGTCAATCTTAAACCATGTACGTTTAGAAACGGTGTCCCAGTCCATAGTAGCATCGCTAACATTAATACCGATTTTTTTGAATTCTTCTACCTCTTGGATTGCATTAGCTGCTGTAACCATAACCTTTGTAGGAATACAACCGCGAGTTAGGCATGTGCCACCAAATTTGCCTTTTTCAATGATAGCTACTTTTTTACCTACTTTTATAGCAGCGTCAGCTACGATGGTTGCACCACCTGTACCCACTACAATAATATCGTATTGTTTCATGTTGATTCCTTTCTATTGCTAGCTATTAATAGTTATTATCATTAACTCTATTATAACATTATATTGAAGAAAATCAATATAGATGATTGTGTTCAATATAAACAATTATGATTAATATAAATATCTATATTGTTTGTTAGAGTATGTTCTTTATATTATACACTGAGTAGTACTGAAAGTAGTATAGTAAGGCTGATTTTTTATCTATTGAACACAAAAAAAGACGGTCCCGAAGGACCGCCTATAGGTGTTAATCCCAGTTTTCGTGATAGCCACGTTTTGCATAATCTGCAGTAGCAGTGAAGAGAATATCTGTACTGGAGTTAAGTGCTGTTTCAGTGGAGTCTTGTAAAACGCCAATGATGAAGCCTACGCCTACAACTTGCATTGCGATGTCATTGGAGATACCAAATAGAGAACAAGCAAGAGGAATTAGAAGTAGGGAACCACCAGCAACACCAGAAGCACCACAAGCACCGATAGTAGCAATAACAGATAAGAGAATTGCTGTAGGGATATCTACAACAATTCCAAGTGTATGGGCAGCAGCTAATGTCATGATTGTAATTGTGATCGCTGCACCACCCATGTTGATTGTTGCACCCAATGGAATAGATACGGAATACATATCAGGGTTAAGTTTTAAACGTTTTGCTAAATCGAGGTTAACAGGGATGTTTGCAGCAGAGCTACGAGTAAAGAACGCATAGATTGCAGATTCACGTAAACATTTGAAAACCAATGGATATGGATTACGGCGAAGATATACAAAAGATAGAAGTGGGTTTACTATTAATGCTACGAAAATCATAGAACCAAGTAGTAATACGAGTAATTGGAAATAACCAATTAAAGCTTCAATACCGTTAGTAGCAATAGAGTCAGCTACGAGACCCATGATACCAAGAGGAGCAAAGCGGATAATCCAACCTACTACAGTTGTAATCGCTTGAGCGATAGACTCCATTACTTCCTTAGTATTCATTGGTGCATGGCGTAAAGCGCCACCAATGATAAGTGCCCAGCCTAAAATACCGATATAATTAGCAGTCATCAAGGCTTTTACTGGATTATCAACAATATTTTTTAAAAGTGTTTTCATTACCTCTACGATACCTTGTGGTGGAGCTGCATCGGCTGCACTAGCTGCAAGGTGTAATGTAGTAGGGAACATAAAGCTTACGACTACAGCAAGCGCTGCAGAAAGGAATGTACCTAATAAATATAATGTGATTACAGAGCCCATACCTGTTTTTTGACCAGAACGGTGTTTACTGATGGCTGCAATTACAAGAAAGAATACGAGGATTGGTGCAATCCCTTTTAAAGCACCAACAAAGAGAACGCCTAATAAAGCTAATTCATTTGCCACATCTGGCACGTATAGAGCTGTCAAAATACCAATAATCAAACCTATGATAATTTGTTGGATTAGACTGACTCTATTGA
>DXZL01000115.1 GCA_019419725.1 Veillonella sp.
GCTACCATCTTCATCGCTTTTGTAATTTGTTGCGTATTGGTAACACTTTTTATGCGTTTTCGCAAATCTTGTGCACTAGCCATACATTACGCCTCCTTATGAGACACTAATGTATGCGTAGAACCAAATGCTTCTACACATTCTGGGATTGCTTGTTTCAATAGATTTTCAGTATCTTCGTCAATTTTCTTAGACGTTTCAATATTTGTGATGATTTCAGGATAGTTAGCTTTTATATAACGTAAAAGTTCAGCTTCAAACGCTAAAATATCATCCACTTGAATACTTGCTAAATATCCTTTTGTACCAGCGTAAAGATTAATAACCATTTCTGCTACGCTCATAGGTTCATATTGACCTTGTTTTAACATTTCAGTCAAACGTTCACCACGATCTAATTGTGCTTTAGTAGCCGCATCAAGATCGGAACCGAACTGAGCGAAGGCAGCTAACTCACGATATTGAGCAAGGTCCAAACGCAATTGGCCTGCTACTTGTTTCATCGCTTTAGTTTGCGCACTACCACCTACACGGGATACGGACAAACCTACATCAACCGCTGGGCGGACGCCAGAGTAGAACATATCTGTACCCAAGAAAATTTGACCATCAGTAATGGAAATTACGTTTGTTGGGATGTATGCAGATACGTCACCTGCTTGTGTTTCAATGATTGGCAACGCAGTAATGGAACCTCCACCAAGTTCTGGTGAAAGTTTCGCAGCACGTTCTAATAGACGGCTGTGTAAGTAGAATACGTCGCCTGGATACGCTTCACGCCCTGGTGGACGGCGTAATAATAAAGACATAGCACGGTAAGCAGCCGCTTGCTTAGTTAAGTCATCATATACACAAAGTACATGTTTGCCTTTGTACATGAAGTATTCACCCATAGCAACACCTGCGTACGGAGCGATGTATTGTAATGGAGCCCCTGTAGAAGCACTAGCAGAAACGACGATTGTATACTCCAACGCACCTGTTTCTTCCAATTTTTGTACTACACGAGCTACGGTAGATTCTTTTTGACCAATTGCTACATAGATACAAATTACATCTTTACCTTTTTGATTGATAATTGTATCAAGAGCAATTGCAGTTTTACCTGTACCACGGTCACCAATGATAAGCTCACGTTGGCCACGGCCAATTGGTACCATCGCATCAATCGCTTTCAAACCTGTTTGCAATGGTTCGTTTACAGATTGACGATCCGCAATACCAGGCGCTGGATGTTCTACAGGACGACGTTCAGTCGCTTGAATAGCACCCTTGCCATCGATAGGTTGCCCCAATGGATTTACTACACGACCAATAAGAGCATCACCTACTGGTACGTCCATAATTTTGCCAGTACGGCGTACTTCATCGCCTTCTTTAATCAAGAAGTCGTCACCTAATAGTACGGCACCAACATTATCTAATTCTAAGTTCAAAACCAAGCCATATACGCCGTGTGGTAACTCTAACAACTCACCAGCCATGGCTCTTTCAAGACCATAAATATGGGCGATGCCATCCCCTACGTCAAGAACAGTACCCACGTCATCGACATTGAGGTCAACATCATAGTCCTGAATCTGCTGTTTAATTATAGCAGTGATTTCTTCAGGCTTCATTTTCATATATACCCATTCACCCCTATCTAATAGAGTTCGTTCTTAATAAAGATTTTTCTAATTCCTCTAAACGGCGAGCTACAGAGCCATCGATGCGCTTATCCCCTACTTGGATAACGATACCACCCATAATGGATGGATCTTGACGCACAGATAAGATGACATCTTTTCCTGTTACTTCTCTTAGTTTAGCTTGTACAGATGCTTCTACATCAGCTGTAATTGGTTCAGCTACTGTTACAGTAGCTTCCAAAATACCACGTGCTGCACGTGATTTCTTAATAAACGCTTCGATAGTCGATGCTATATAGCGATAACGACCGCGCTTAATCATCACATAAATAAAGTGTAGAGCAACTTTATCGATACTAGAGTCAAAAATTTTACCAATAAGCTTAATCTTTGCATCTTCTGTAACGATTGGATTCTCTAGAAAGGAACGCAACTCAGGTTGATCAACCATTACGGATGCTACATAACCTAATTGCTCCTCCATGAGTTCCAACTTATTTTGTTCTTGAGCTAATTCAAACATAGCCGAACTATATTTATCTGCTACAATTTCTATGCTCATCGTATCACAACCCTATCGTTTTACTATCAAGTTGACGAATAGCGTCTTCGATCAATTTTGTATTAGTTTCGCTGTTCATATCTTTAGCAACAACTTTACCAGCCATAGCTACAGACAAAGAAACAACTTCATTGCGTAAACTATTCATAGCACGATCACGTTCGATTGCAATATCTTGGCGAGCACGATTTTTTTCTTGTTCAATTTGTTCGCGTGCTGTCGCTAATTGTTCGCGTGTTGTATTTTCTGCTTCTTGAACTGCTTTTTCAACAATTTGTTGTGCTTCTTGACGTGCTTTAGCAATTTGAGCAGCATAATCAGCTTTAAAGCCCTCTGCCTCTACGCGAGCTTTTTCTGCAGCTTCTAAGTCTTTAGCAATACGTTCTTTACGTTCTGTCATCATAGCCAATAATGGTTTATATGCAAAACGAGCTAATAGCCAAACTAATATAAAAAAGTTCAACATTTGAGCAAGAATCGTTCCAAGGCTTAAGTCAACCAAGGTTATTCCTCCTCGTTATTATCTGAATAACAAAATAAATGCTACTACTACACCGATGATAGGCATCGCTTCGATCAAGCCAATCGCTACGAACATAGTAGACATCAATTGACCACGCAATTCAGGTTGACGCGTAATACCTTCAATTACTTTGCTAGATACAAGACCGTCACCGATACCTGCACCAATGGCACCACAACCTACTGCGATTGCTGCTGCTAATGCGAATAAACCTTGAGCTTCCATAATATATCCTCCGTAAAAAATTAATGTTCCTCACTAAGAGCCATCCCCAAGTAGGAGGCAGTAAGAACGGTAAAAATAAAGGCTTGAATAATACCAATAAATAAACTAAAAGCAATCCATACCCATGGTACCGGTACAAACCAAGGCAAATTGTACAATACTTCTAACAGAATTTCACCAGCTACGATATTACCAAATAGACGGAAGGCAAGTGTAACAGGTCTAGCAATCTCTTCAAAGATATTCAGTATTAGCAAAGCCTTATAAGGTCGTACGAAATGCTTGAAATAGGATAAGCCTTTAACTTTAATCCCCATAACCCATACTACCAATGTGCTACATAGAGCTAATGCAACAGTAGTATTAATATCGGATGTCGGTGATGTTAAAGCCTTAAGCGTAGGCATTAAACCTAATTCATTTCCTACAAAAATAAATAAGAAAAACGTAAATAACAAGGAACTCACCATCGGCCAATGACGACCTAAGTTCGGAGCTAATTGCCCCTCTAAGCCTTCCAATATAGATTCAACTATATTTTGCAAGCCTACAGGCACCAATTTTCGTCCCCGGGTGGCTAGTACTGTTATCAGTATTACAATAGCCATAGTAACCCATGTAGCAATTAGAGTATCCAAATTAAATGTCAACCCTAACCACTGCACGACTTCATGGTGTCCCGCATGTAATTCCACGTTCTCAACCCCTTCCATAGACATAATAAAAAACTAATATACTTACAATAAATATAAATATAATATATATGTATCATCATACATCGTTATAGATATATAATCAACACTTGAAAGGTAAACAATTCTAATTTCTCATGAATGTATTGTGTATAATGCATTATTGGAATGTATCTATAATTTAACACATCATAAGCTTAGAAATGTCGACTAAGCCACCAGTAAACAACATATAATGCGGGCTGAATAAGTGCGACACCAACAAACATGCTAATAGCCTCTATGCCGGGAATCTTTAATCCTAAGACTACTAATGAGCCTACTAACATAAGACGCCATATCATCTGTCTACGAGCTTTACGAACGGCTTTGTAAGGATCCCCTGATACAATGGATTGACCATGCAAAGCTAAACTTAGCAAGTAGAGTACCATTATAAAAATCCCCCAAAACCATCCCCATAGATACTGTTCTAGGCCACATAAAACTTGTATTATACCGCCTAAAAAGGCAATAAAAAAACAAGTTAGTAGCACACGCACTATGAATTTAATATATTGATTCATATATACCTCACTACTTAACTTGTTTATATAACATATAAAAACCTGTTATAGCTCCAATAAGACCAAATACAATCATACATAACGGTTCAGTTCTAAACCAACCATCCAGTGTATATCCAATCCAAATGAAACCACCTATACAGAAAACGAGTGTGAGCCCCGCCGATGTTGCCATGGCGAGGGCTTTCACAAGGTCCTTATCCATATTATTTACCAAACCGTTCAGGACGATTAGAGTCGCCTAAGAACTCATGGCGCAACGCTTGAATAATGCGTTCAGATGCTTTGCCGTCACCATAAGGGTTAACGGAATTAGACATCAATTTATAAGCTGCTGCATCGCTCAACAATTCATGAGCCGCTGCGTGTACTGCATCTTTATCAGTACCTACTAGGCGAACCGTACCAGCTTCAACAGCTTCAGGGCGTTCTGTAGTATCACGCAATACGAGAACTGGTTTGCCAAGGGCTGGCGCTTCCTCTTGAATCCCACCAGAGTCAGTAAGAATCAAATAAGATTTAGCCATTAAGTTCGCAAATGGTTCATAATCAAGCGGATCAATTAAGGTAACACGTTCTACAGAACCAAGTTCCTCTTGTACAACTTGGCGAACCTTAGGATTCTTATGTACAGGGAAGACCACTTGAATATCTTCAAATTCATTAATTAAATCGCGAATAGCTTGGTACACATGGCGCATAGGCTCACCTAAGTTTTCACGTCGATGTGTAGTAACAAGAACTGTACGTTTTTCAGGATCTAATGCATTGATAGCAGCATCATCAAAAACATAATTATCTTGCACTGTTGTATCAAGGGCATCGATAACAGTATTACCTGTTACATATAGATGATCTGTATTGATATTTTCTTTCTTAAGATTGCTTTCAGA
>DXZL01000116.1 GCA_019419725.1 Veillonella sp.
GGCTTATAGGACAAAAAGTGTGTGTAAAAACCCTTATAACACTAGATATTTACTAGTGTTATAAGGGTTCAATCTTTTTCTGGAGAAGTTTGAGGGTGGACAAAAAGTGTGGGTGAAAACATCAATTAACCCTTGTAATTACTGACTAAAATGAGGTTATATCTTCCTATATATAAACAAATATGGAGGAAGAGTTTATGCGACAAATAAAATGTCCTGATTGTAATGAAAAATGTATTAAACATGGTGTTTTAAAATCTGGTTCTCAACGTTGGTTTTGCAAACATTGTAAGGTGGCATTTACCGTTAAAATTAATAATTTAAGTAAAGAGTTAAACCTATTCTTGAATTGGTTATTCAGTACCGATATTCAAGCTGATATGCCTGGTAAAGGTCGTACATTTAGGCGTAAAACTGCTAAATTTTGGTCCATATGGCCATTGCCACCAAAAGTGGAAGAAGTACATGATGTGGTATATCTTGATGGAATTTACTTATCTAGGAATTTATGTGTGTTGATTTGTTGCAATGATACTCATGTTCTAGGATGGTATGTCTGCCGTTATGAGCATGCTAGAGCTTGGCAGTGCTTAATGGAACGGATTGTTGAACCTAAAGTCGTTGTGTCTGATGGTGCTAATGGTTTACCTAAAGCATTACGGAAAGTTTGGCCTCATAGTAGCCACCAAAGATGCCTATTTCATATTTTTTGTCAGGTTAGACGATATACGACAAGTAGACCTAAAACGTTAGCTGGGAAGGACCTTTATAGTCTTGCCAAAGCTTTATTTAATGTGAAAACAATGGATCAAGCCTTTATATGGATTAATGAGCTTTCAGCGTGGCGTATAACATATTCTGATTTTTTACGAGAAATGACGATTGATGAATTCGGAAATAAACACTCTACACATGAGCGTTTGCTTAAAGCTGAATCATCATTATGGCGCCTGATTAAGCAACAAACTTTATTTACATTTTTGGAATGCATTGATATTACAGTACCTACAACAAATAATCGTATTGAAGGTGGAGTAAATGCTCAACTAAGAAGTATGTTACGGGCTCATAGGGGCCTTTCACTTGAAAGAAGACTAAAAGCGGTCTATTGGTGGTGCTATATGCACTCACCAAGACCGCTTTCTATTTCAGATATATTAAATTGTATGCCTACAGATGAATCGATTGCTGCTATCTACAAACGGTTATCTGATTATTGCCAAATAGATCGTTCAATCCCTCAATGGGGTGATGCTCCTGTTTGGAATGAGCTACATATGTCTACAGATTTTCCAACTTATTGGGATTAGTCACACACACTTTTTGTCCTATAACCCGGCGTGATGCCTCGGTTTTTGTTTATGGACTTATTTAAGATTGTTTAAGACTATCGGTTCAAGATTGTTTGTTAAGGATATACATAACCTAAAATAGGTTCTGCTGATTTTATTTTTGTAATTTCTACGTATGGTTGTTGACGACCATGGAAATCTCGCGTAGATACTTTGCCTTCGATAGAAACCCATTGTTCATTAGCTAAGCTATCGCCATCTGGTTTATAGGCGGTCATGCCAATCGGTGCCACGTCAGCAATACAGCAGGACATAGCCATACGAGAGATGGTAAACTCATTAGATTTTAGTGTATTATCATCGCGGTTTACATAACCTGTCATATATACAGTGTAGTCTTTGTATTGGTCTACATTAGATCCAACCTTTACGATGGTTTGATAGAAATTATCTGAATTTAACACGATTTCTTTTTTATCTTTAGAAATGCCAGGCTCTTTACTTTCACTATTAACAGTAATCACCTCGCCGATAGCATCGTTTGTGAAATCAAAGTTGTTTGTATCGTCATTAATGCGTGCTGCGCCTTGAACACCAGTTGTAGGTACAAGCACAGGGGGAACGATGAGCAAGACTACGGGAATAATGATAGGTACAATAGAGCGCCAGTTGTGTTTATAATAGCGCGATGGAGCCCAAATAACCGTAGCCAATCCGCCTAATATGAGAGCTACACTGCTAATGCCTAGCAGTAGTTCATATCGTGGTGCGATATAGTTCAAATAACGACCGGTTACGATTAGGTATACACAGCAGATACCTAAGGTGAGGTAAAGTAAGCCTTTCACAATGGAAAAGCGATCTTTAAGTCCTAATTTCATAGAATCATCTCCTTTTATATTCATGAAGAACTGAAATAGTAATGACTAAACATTAGCTTAAAAAGAATTGAAAACCTAATGCGGCTAAATAGGATATAACAACAATTGTTAAGCCTAGACGAAGAATAAATGATGTAGGCATATATTGTTTTAAAATATATACATTTTTAATATCGAGCATAGGTCCTAAGATGAGGAAACCCATGACTGAGCTCATAGGGAACAGAGTGCTCAAGGATTTGCCTATAATAGCATCTGATGTAGAGCAAACAGAGAAGAAGAACGCCAATAATAGCAGAATTGGGATGGCCCACACATCAGGTAATGTGATACCGGCATTGATGAGCCAAGGCTTTCCATACACTTGTACTACGGATAGTACACAAGCTGCAATGGAGAAATAGAATAAGAGCTGGGAGAACTCTTTTTCCATATGAATTAGTAATCTTCTTTTATTGATATGTTTACTTTTCGATGCTTCTAAGACGATTTCTTCATAACTTAGGTTCTGTGCCGTTTTAGCTTTCATCATAGACGTAGATGGTGGTATAAAACGGAATGATAAGGCTACCAATAAAGCTACGCCAAGGCCAAGTATGATACGCCATACGGAGATCATTGGATTATCTGGGAAGGCATACCAGGTGGATAGAATAGTAATCGGATTGATGATTGGGCTGGCGAGCATAAATAGGATGGCTACAGATAATGGTACGCCTCTATCTGTAAGTGCTTTAAATAATGGAATAATAGCACAGTCGCAAACTGGTAAGGCTAAACCACTAACCATAGCGGCACCATAGCTCTTCCAAGAATGATTTCCTAATAGTTTTAGCAGTATTCTTTGTGGTACGAAATAGCGAATTACTGTTGATCCAATGGTTCCTAATAATAGGAACGGGATAGCCTCAATAATGAGGCCTGTAATGATGGCAAAGCATTGATGAATAGAGTAAGGAATGTCATGACGGAATGCAGTGACTAATAGTATGTAGGCGGTAATGCCGATAACTAATAGATTTGGTATGAGTCCCCATGTAGAGTTGCGACATAATTGCACAACCTTTTCAGGCGATGGTAATGTTACAATCTTGGCGTCTCTGTTATAGGTCCGTAATAAGGCGTGATGTGTATCGGTTTCTGTGATGATACAATCGGCACTATATAATTGGCTTGTTACATCATTACCTAAACCAGGCAAAATGGATGCGATGAATGGGTCTGTACAAATATATAATACCTTTTCAATTTGTAATAGATGGCGCAGCTTATCACTATATAGCAAGGCTTCTAGTTGGTGAAAGCTGATCATACCGTTCCATTCAATCCATATTTCTTTTGGCTTTACCTTGTCGACATAGCTTGCGATTTCATCAGCTATAGAACTATATGTGTGGGGTTCATTAGGCGTAATTGCACTAAGCCTATCAGGATTGAGTTGTAATCCTTCTTTGATGAGCGATACAGTACCTTCTTCGGCGCTGATACATGCTGTGCCACCAAGCTTTTTACGATATTGTAGTTGTTCATTTATGAAAGTACTTTTACCAGAACCGATGAATCCGGTAACGATATAAACAGGTATCATGATTGACACACTTCGTTATGTACCATTGGCACATTAAAATCTGTACCAATAACAACTAAGCTATAGTCCGTGGACTCACTAGGGGATAGGGAACAGTAATGGGTACCGTATTGCAACTCATGAGGTCCTTCGACGGTCGGTACAATCCCTTTAGCACGGAGTACTGTATCTGGCATACCTTCTAAGATGGTTTTCCACTGTACTAAGGTGAGTGTACGCAAGTCTTTGAATGTATGGCTCATAAATAGATGCTCATCATGTAAGGAATTGTCATCATGACAATGATAGAGACGTTTGATATAGTCTCGTAACGCAATGGTGCTCCATGCTTCTTCATGAATTGGAGTATTTGGTGCTAACTCGTGAATCATACGTTTTGTAATGCTTGTTTGTTGGATATCTTCGGTATGACTTAAGAAGATGGCATCACTATTTGTGATTTGATCCTTAAAGAAGAGACCAAAGTTTTTGATAAACATAGGTGCTTGCATGGCATCTACGGTGGTTACCGATGCATGAACATAGGCGGATTTTGCAATCTCTTCATCCTCGCAGGTATGGATGATTTCGCTTAATTTACTGACCCCTGATGGTTCAATATAGATGGTATCTACATCGTAATTTTGCAGAATGTCGAGCAGTGCTTGCTGGAAATTTCCTTGCAAGCTACAGCAAATACAGCCAGATGTAACTTCGCGAATGGTAGCCCCTGTTTTTGCAAGATTGGCTGCATCGAGGCTGGTTTCACCAAAATCATTTTCTATAATTAATATTTTATCTGTAGATTTATGTTCTTTTAGTATGTGTTGTAAAAATGTTGTTTTTCCAGACCCTAGAAATCCGGATATGATAACAATAGGGATCATACGTACCTCCTGAGTAATGTAAACACAGTATACACCTATAGGATAAAACAGAAAATACACCCTAGGGTATATGCATAGTTATGAAAGTGCTATTTTTCTTGAAATTCTCATTAAATATATTGGTTATATACCATATATGAGTATAATGACAGATGTATTTAATATTCATAATTAATTGTGAAAAGTATTGTATATATCGATTCACGTATATATGAAGAGATACTCCTCTATGAATAAATATTAATTTTAAATTTGGGGAGAAGAATATAAAAAAATCCCTCCTATAGAAGACTCAGTCGAGGGAGAGTTGACTGAACTCCTTATAGGAGGGTGAGAAG
>DXZL01000117.1 GCA_019419725.1 Veillonella sp.
AATTACACTAAAAAAGCCCCCTTACGGGGGCTTATATTTTTAGCTAAATTAGTGTTTTAGCATTTCATTCAAGATAACTACGTCCGTTTCTTTCATACCTTGAGCCACAGTGCCGATACTGCGGATGGTATCATCAACGGTGTATGCTACAAGGCCATCGCCTTTTTGGTAGTTCTTATTAAGGCGGGCTTGTTTATATCCCATAAAGGCACCATCAAGGGAGATAGCAATTTTACCTGCACAGGATGGTTTTGCTCCGTCGCAAACGATGCCGGATAAGCTGGCAAGACCATTTACTAAGGTATTCTCAATGATATCCTTGCTATCACCTTTCAAGAAGGCTATGCCTGCTACACTTACAACACCAGCAGATACAACACCGCAGTAGGCGGACAATTTACCAATGCCAGATTTAACGTACAGTGTTAACAAGTTGGCAAAGACTAGCGCTCGGTACAATTCATCATCACTTTTACCAAGTTCCTCGGCAGTTGTAATGATAGGTACCGATACTGTTAAGCCTTGGTTACCAGAGCCAGAGCAAATTACAACAGGCAATGGACACCCACTCATACGCGCATCGGATCCAGCTGCTGCACGAGCTTTACATTTCGTTTCTAGAGACGGGTTTTCTTCATCCAACAACAAGAGCTGGCCAATATTGGAGCCATAATCATTAGACAAACCTTCTCGAGAAATAGCTGTATTGTATTCTACTTGCTGTTTGATTTGAGGAATGATACCAGAAATATCTGCCATTTTAGAAAACTCGTAAATGCTATCAAAGGTCATAGCATATTCTGTTTTTGCGACCTTCTTAATTTCATTGATTGTTTCAGACACAATCTCACCATCTACAGCAACATAGGTTACATTCGTATGGTCATTTTCAATGCGAACCACCGCTGTATGTTCATCTGTTTCAGCAGTGATTTCGATATAAAGATTATCTACACCTTCAGCAAGTGAGACCGTACAGAAGTTAGCATTCAACAATGTGCCAAGCCATTTACGATCTTCATCTGTAGCAGATTCTAGTACCTCTAGCTCACGCTCAGGATGACCTACGATGGCACCAAGGGTAGCAGCCGCTTGAAGGCCCTTTCGCCCACAAGAGTTAGGAATTACTACGGATTTTACATTTTTAATAATATTCGCGCTGCATCGTGCGTGAATATGGTTAGGAAACTCATCTAAAACAGAGACTGCCTTCGCAGCCGCATAAGCCAATGCAATCGGCTCAGTGCACCCGAAGGCAGGACGCATCTCTGATTTTAATAAGGAAATATAATCCATCTTATACTTCCGCAATAATTTCCACTTCTACCAAAGCACCCAATGGAAGATCTTTTACTGCTACGCAAGAACGAGCTGGTTTAGAAGTGAAGTATTTAGCATACACTTCGTTAAATGCTTTGAAGTCAGCGATATCAGCCAAGAAACAAGTAGTTTTAATAACTTCAGAGAAGTCAGAACCTGCTGCAGCTAATACAGCATCAATATTTTTGCATACTTGTTCAGTTTGCTCTACGATACCGCTTGCAACAATGGAACCAGTTGCAGGATCGAGTGGAATTTGACCAGAAGCGAATAATAAACCGCCTACTACTTTAGCTTGAGAGTAAGGACCTACTGCTGCTGGAGCTTTGTCTGTGTGAATTGTGTTCATAATAATTCTCCTTTAAAATATAATTGAAAATAATATAAATCATTCTAATGCCGCCATACTCACATTAGTAATTACCTTATAAATGACATACTTCGTGAAAGCATATCTATAACAAATTATTTAATAGATTTGAAGGCATTGTCAAATATCGTTTTGAAATAATCCCGTTGTACATCAGTTGTTACACCTACGTATAGTACCGGTTTACCTGGCTTCAACACAAATGCAGCATTTGCATAAAGCGGAGTTTGTACATTTCCATCCGCATATAACAAGCGAGAACTTGCTGCATAAGTTTGATATTTAGTGCCTGCCACAGGATGTACTTGTTCCGCATTTTCTACGGTAAGCGTTCTAGGTTTTATAAGCAGTTCACCTGACCGAGTCTTAAGATTAGCATAGCGTTTCGGATCATTTAAAGGTACTACAGTTGTAGTAGTTGGAATTTGCTTGTTAATAGCACCTAACATGAGTTGTTCTGTAACAGGGTCAATTTGGCCTTTATCAAGAGCTGCCATTGCAGCCACAAACATAGGGTCATTAGCCTTATCTTTAGCTACTTTTTGCGCTATTTGTTTAACATCTACAGCTACTACTAACGCATCCTTTTGACCTGTTTTGTCAGCACCTTTTAATTGGTATACGTCAAAAGTAGTGCCAAAGTTTTGAAGAAGCTCCTTGGCCATCATATTTGCCATTGAAGATTTTGAAGGATTCTCATTCAGTTGTTTTTCTACAAAATCACGTGTATTTGTTTTAGATGCAGAAACAACATTTACATTGTTAGGCACTACCATAGAACCTGCAATAGTTTGCACATCCTTAGCGAAACCTACGCCAGATACAGTACCTAATAAACAGGCTGCACAAGCCAATACTTTCAAAGATTTCATATTATTTACCTCCCTTGAGAGATTGTGTTTGATACATATGATTCAACTCATTAGCCCAATAATCATAGCTAGAATCATCAGATGATAAAATCTGTAAGGATACACCTTTATCTGTAGGAACGGCATAACCAATCAAAGCATAAGAATTTCTAAAACCATCATAGCTAAGACCACCACGCAAATCGCCTGTTACAGCCGTACCATAACGTGTTTGAACAGGTTTATATCCTACATGAGTTGCATCTAGGCTCACTTGTTTTGCCATAAAGTCTACATAAGAACGGAGCTCTTCTTTACTTTTAGGAGATAAATTCTTTTCTGTAGCAAGCATTTTATCAACTACCCCCATAATGTGAGCAGGTAACTTGTCATTTAGCATCTTCAAATCTTTCGCTAATTTGGCACCTTCAATCGTATTGCCCTTCAAACCTTGTAATTGTTGTTGAGCCTTCTCTTTAGAGTAGGAATCTACATATTTAGAGATAGAACTTTTTATTGCAGTTTTTTCTGCATCTGGATCCTTTTCTAAAATAGTTTTATTCATACCAATTACTTGATCTATGGCATTTTTAGAATAGTCTACAACGACTAACTGACCTACATGGTGACCTTGTTTATCCGTCCCTTGTAATTGATAGACGGAAAATCCATCTAACACATCGCCCTTGAAAGGTTCAACCTGTACCGGTGCTTGTAATTTTAAACTAGTATTAACAGCATCAACAGCCGCTTTATTTGCCACTGAAATTATTTGGCTTTGCTCATTATTACGTAGCTTTGCATCCGTAGGAACGCGCATGACTTCTACAGCTTTCACCGTAGGAGACGTACTGCCATATAAACCATAGCCTAAATCTACTGTATCAGCATATGCCACTGCACCCATGCCAACAGTCAAGCACGTCGCACAAGTCAATGTCATCATTTTTTTGTTGAGAGCTCTCATAAGACACCTCACGATTTAACAATACATTCGTATACAGATTATATTCATAATCCATATTGCATCCATAAAGATTTCAAAAAGATAATCTATACTTCATATATTAATTATTATACTATATAGAGATGTATAACTGTATAGTGTAATTTACAACCTATCAGTTCTGCTATACAATACTTAAATAGATATGTAAACATAGAGTATGAGAAATAGAAAGGAGTGCACACTTGGTGTGCTTTTATTATGATACAAGAAATAATTCCACTCACTAGGCCTCGTACATTAGCGGCCGCTTTAGGGCCTACCATTTTAGGTGCAGCCTTTAGTTATTACGCATTTGGTGCCGTAAAGGGTACAGGTCTCGCCATTTTCCATACGATTTTAATATTTTTAGCTGTTGTAACAGCTCAAATTGTTGCTAACTTATGGAATGAATATAAAGATTTTAAATCTGGTCTCGATGCGGGGCAAAAGGTCGGCAATGCTGGTTCTATCACCCGTGGTGCCATTACACCAGAGCTCATCGTTACCATGATTAAGGTACTCATGGTTATACCTATTATCATCGGTCTTTATCTATCAGCAACTATCACCTGGTACTATATTCCAGCTGGTTTTCTTTGCATTCTCATCAGTTTTCTCTACTCTGGTGGGCCAAAACCAATTTCCCGCACACCATTTGGTGAAATTTCCTCTGGTATCGCTATGGGTTTTGCCATCGTCCTCATTACAGGCTATGCATGGACGCGAGACTTATCTTTAGCATTATTAATCCCTGCTATTCCATCTACATTGCTCGTTGGTTCCATTATGCTCACGAATAACATTCGTGATATTCGAAATGATGAAAGCCATGGTCGTCGTACATTACCAATCGTATTAGGCCGTGAACGTGCCCTCAGTTTAATGAGCGTCACTTACCTATTCAATTTCATTTGGATCCTTGCATGGATCATTGTAGGTCACATGACATGGTTCTCCCTCTTCGCTTTTCTCGCAGCACCACTAGCTTTCAAAACAGTACATACCTTAAGTACTAAAACAGATGAGTTCCTACTCGACAAAGCTATGGGTACAACTGCAGGGGCTGCAATGATTTACCAAATCATGTGGTCCATTGGACTTATCATAGGTAAATAAGGTTGAACCATAGATTCAATTATTAGCAAATAAGTGTTTACCAATACGTACATACATTAAATACAGTTACATAAAATAAAGAGAGATTTCCAAACACTATCAACTATTTATAGATACTAGTTTGGAAATCTCTTTTTGGTATAACTTTAAGCTATGGAGAACTCGTAATAATTCCTTCTTGATAGATAGGAAATAATTTAGTACTATAAATGTAATATTTTATATGAAATGATTGTAAAAGGAGTGTGTCTAATGAGAAAATTTTTAGCATTAGCAGCTACTGTAATCCTTGG
>DXZL01000118.1 GCA_019419725.1 Veillonella sp.
GCGGGTGGTTTAATGATTCGCGACTACGTCGCGAACCAGTCTAAAGACAATAATAGAAACGGCATCTATCGTTTGATAGATGCCGTTTTTTCTATGTATTTTATTATTTTAATAAAGTAAGTAAGATATTAGCAATAAATCTAATAGTAATAAATTTATTAGTCATAAATCTATTGGTAAAATAGTAAACTATTAGTTAGATTTTGCTCTACTTGCCACTTTGGCCATAAATTTTTCGTTATTAATAACAAATCGTTCATGAGTTCCGCGACCAATGATACCGACACCATCAGATGCTTCAATATCAAAAGTTATTTTACGCCCTTCTATAGCGCTAACTGTAGCTTTAGCAGTTACTGTTGCACCAAGTGGAGTAGGTGCTTCATGAGTGATGGATAAAGCAATACCTACAGTGCCTTCACCTTCTTCTAAATATGGTTGTACTGCTGCTTGTGCTGCTTCTTCCATCAAAGCGCACATGGCTGGAGTGGCAAAGACCTCTAAAGAACCGGACTTCATTGTTTTTGCAATATTGGATTCTGTAACTGTTACAGTTGCCGTAGCTGTTTGACCTGCTGATACCATAATATACCTTCTTTCATTAAGAAAATTCTCGTTATAATAGTATTATACATCTTTCTATAATTTTTATGCTAATGTAATAATACATATTTATAGATACTACCAGTTAAAAATAATTACTTTTAACTGGTAGTATCTATAAAAGTAACCCATATAAGTTCTAATAATAATATTTTTAACTGGTAGTAATCGAAAAAATGGAATATATAGGTTTATTATCGAATATAGACAGATTGTTAATTAGAATAGAATTAAAGAAGGGGGAACTATATATAACAGTTCTATAGAATCCGTGATATAATGGAACTAGTTTTTTATAAAACGAGGTATATATGAGTACAAGAAAATTAAAGCCTTCTGGTGAAGGTTGGGTACAGTTAATAGCAGGCATTGGTTTTGTCATTCTATTAATTGCCATCCATATAGTAGATCCTACATTTTATCCAACTATGTGGCATTTAGCGACTAGTGGATCCATGGATGAAATAGCAGAGTATATTCAAGGCTTTGGTCCTATGGCCATGGTCGTTAGTATGCTTCTTGATATTTTTGTTAATGCTGTTGGTTTCTTACCATCTATCTTTATATCTACCGCAAACGGTCTAGTGTTTGGTATGTGGCCAGGCATAATTATTTCTTGGCTTGCAGAAACAATTGGCGTAGTCATTAGCTTTTATATTATGCGTTACTTCTTACGTGATACAGCGGATAAGCTCATTGCTAAGAGTACGGTATTGATGAAAGTAGATGATTTCTCTGGTAAAAATGGTTTTGTGGTTATGTTATTTGCACGATCCTTACCATACTTCCCATCTGGTGTTATTACGGCACTAGGTGCTATTAGTAAAATTAAACCGAGAGACTACATCTTAGCAAATTTAATTGGTAAATTCCCATCTACAGCTCTTGAAGTTGCTATCGGTACAGATATTGTAAATTTCCAAGAAAATATGGGGCGATTAGGAATTATTGTTCTTGTTGCAGGTGTTGTATACTTCATTCTTTGGAAAGTATATAAGAACTATATTAATAAGAAGAATGCTGAACAAGAACATGATCCTAATGCGTAATTTTTTAACGTAGTAATATTTTTAACTTAGTATATATGAAAGAGGCGATTGTATGAGTTTTTCTCTTCCTGAACGTGTCACTTTAAAAGGTCCAAATTTTATTCGCGAAGTATTTGAACGTGGTGTAGGCGTAGAAGGTTTTATCAGCTTTGGTATTGGCAATCCAGCGCCAGAAGCGATTCCTGTGGAAATCATTGAAAAGGCATTCGATGAAGTAGTTCACTCTAATCCAATGAGTTTATTACAATATGGCCCAATGCAAGGTGATGCACGTTTAGCGGAATTGACATTAGATCGTCTTGTAAAAGCACATAAGATGAATCCAGAAGGCCAAGGCCTTATTATTTCTAATGGTGCAGGTCAACTATTAGGTCTTGTACCAATTACTGTATTGGAACCTGGTGACGAAGTATATATGGATGAATTTACTTTCACAAGTGCCATCAATTCTGTACGCAACATGGGCGGTAAAGCATTAGGCATTAAGACTGATGAGTACGGCATGATTCCTAGTGAATTAGAAAAAGCCGCTCAGTCTGGTAAGGGTAAATATATTTATCTCATTCCGAATTTCCAAAATCCTACAGGTATTACAATGCCATTGGAACGCCGTAAAGAAATTTACGCTATTGCCTCTAAATATGATTTATTCATCTATGAAGATGATCCATATGGTGAAATTCGTTTTGCTGGTGAATACATTCCAACATTTAAATCTTTTGATACCGAAAATCGTGTTCTCTATGCTGGTTCTTATTCGAAGACATTATCTGCAGGTTTACGTGTAGGTTTCCTATTTGGCCCAGAGAAGGTAATCGAAGCTATCCAAGCTTTAAAGAATAATACAGCTGGTCAAATGCCATTAGTTACACAAAAGGTGGTAGCTAAAGTTCTTGATACAATCGATTATGATGCACATTTAGAAAATGTACGTAAAGTATATAAGACTAAATGTGATGCTTTGCTTGATGCATTTAATAAGTATGCAAGTTCTAAGGTTAAGTTAACTCAGCCTACAGGTGGTATGTTCGCATGGATGACGATGCCTGAGGATGTAGATTGTGACGAATTCTTCGAAACGTGTATGAATCGCAATGTAGGGATCATTAAGTGTGGTGCTTTTGCTGCTGATGGTGCAGGGGAAGGACATGCATTCCGCTTAAGCTATACAGTACCAACAGTAGAAGAAATCACAAAGGGCATGGAAATTCTCGGTGCCTTAACTAAAGAGTTCTGTGGCGAGTAATATATTGATAAAGTTTGATATGACATGATACAATGTAACAGTAGATACATTGTATCTACCATATAGAGAAAAAGTTTTACATATAGATGTGAGGTAGTTCCTCAAAGAAAGTAGGTGTTTACTATGGGTTGCGGTAGCAGCAGTGATTGTGGCGGATGCCCATCTAAATCTTCTGGTTGCGGTGGCGGCGCTCCTCAACAACCTCAAGACCTTACAGCTCCTTTACACGAGCTTAGTTCTGTTAAACATGTAATTGGCGTAGTATCCGGTAAAGGTGGCGTAGGTAAATCCTCCGTTACAAGCTTAATGGCTATTACTATGGCGCGTAAAGGTTACAAAGTTGGTATCCTCGATGCAGATATTACAGGTCCTTCTATTCCTAAAATGTTTGGTATCAAGGAAAAAGCATATGCTGACGAAATTGGTATGTATCCTGTAAAATCTAAAGGCGGCATTGACGTTATGTCTGTTAACCTCCTTTTGGAAAACGATACAGATCCTGTTTTATGGCGTGGTCCTATTTTAGGCAATGTGGTAAAACAATTCTATAGTGATGTTATTTGGAAAGACATCGATTATTTATTCGTTGATATGCCGCCAGGAACAGGTGACGTAGCAATTACTGTATATCAATCTTTGAAATTGGATGGTATCATCATTGTTACATCTCCTCAAGACTTGGTATCCATGATTGTTGAAAAAGCAGTTAAGATGGCTGATTTAATGCAAGTGCCTATTATTGGTGTAGTGGAAAACTACTCTTACTTCCATTGCCCAGATAATGGTAAGGATTATCAAATCTTTGGTGAAAGCCACATTGAAGAAATCCTTCAAAAATACGGTCTATTATTGTTGAATCGTTTGCCAATTGATCCAACTATTGCAAATCTTTGTGATAAAGGTGATATTGAAGCTATCGAGAAAACAAACTTAGAAAACGTATCTTTACCAGAATAGGATTTATATGTTAATGAAAGCTGTGCATACCTCGTGATGCACAGCTTTTTTTCATTTCTTTTTATGATGTAATATATTATATTTATTATAAGAAGAAATAATTATATATCTCACTTCACATACTACTGATATATACTGAAGACACCGTAGGATAGGGGCTACTGTGTGTTTTATAGTCACCTTGCGATGCCTTGGTATTTCAGCAGTTATATATTTTAGTTTTTTCCTATGTAGGAGGTATGTGTATGAAAAAACTGTTAAACTGGATTATTCCAGCGGTCTTTGGTATAGGCCTATGGTTTATTCCGACACCAGAGGGGTTAACACCTCAATCTTGGCATTTATTCGCCATTTTTGTGGCTACAATCGTAGGCTTTATTACTCAGCCATTACCGATTGGTGGCGTATCCATCGTTGTGATTACTGTAGCAGCTTTGACTGGTACTTTGAAAATTGGTGAAGCTATCTCCGGTTTTGCTAACTCTGCTATTTGGTTAATCGTAGGTGCGTTCTTATTCTCTCGTGGCTTTATTAAAACTGGTTTGGGGAAACGTATTGCATATAATTTGATTGCTGCTTTTGGTAGTAGCTCCTTACGTTTAGCTTATGCATTAGCTTTATCTGATCTAATTTTGGCTCCAGCAACTCCATCTAACACAGCTCGTGTAGGTGGTGTTATTATGCCGATTACTACTAGCTTGGCAAAAGCATTTGGTTCTGAACCTCAAGATGGTCCTCGTAAAATTGGTTCCTTCTTGATGCAATCCATTTATCAAGTTAATACGATTACATCTGCTATGTTCCAAACATCTATGGCTGGTAACACATTGGTTGCAGCATTGGCACTTCAATCCTTTGGCATCGGTATTACATGGGGTGACTGGGCTATGGCAGCTATCGTACCTGGTATCATTGCATTGATCATTA
>DXZL01000119.1 GCA_019419725.1 Veillonella sp.
GATATACAATAACATTTCCTGTAATCGCATTTTCTAAAGATGTCATATAATTCCCCTCTATATTTATATCTCATTTTATTTCATAATTCTAAGCTATTCCTGCTTCTTATTTAATGAGCTGCATGATATATCATATGGTCCAAGACCTTAACAAAGTCTCGTTCCACACCTGAAGTATCATTACCAGTACTGCCAATTCCGGTTAACATAGTTTCTTTCCAATCATTCCTTGCCATAAATCGAAAACCTATCAAATACTCAGCTTTTGTTTTATCCTCTTCCCCTTTTGGTAAATAGTAAATACCAACGCTTCTGTCAGCACGAGGATGTAATAGTGCTGGATTATCTTGCGGTTTATACTCGCTATATATGGATTTCATAAAGGTTAGAATATCTTCACCCTTTACAGATTTATCTACAAAGATAATCTCATTGTACCAAAATAAAGGTATCTTATTAGTACCGGCTACACGCTGTGCGCTGGATTTAGATAGTTCTAGGACTTCCTCATGTGTGGCCATCCGCAGGCCATATTGCTTAGCACGCTCCACCAAAGCAGCATTCAAATGAATTAAATACTCTTGTGAATAGGAAAAATTAGCATTCGTGTATCTTTCACCACCTGGAACCGGCAAGGTTGGACGTTGCACCACAGAATCGGCAGTAAAGGTAAAACCATTGCTTTCATCATAAAAGACATACACATTCCGCTGGAACGGTTTTTCCTGTTCCACTACAGAGGACTGGAGAACAAGATTAGGATGAACAACAGCAAACTCCTTTTCCACGCTAGACTTGATATCCTCTGGCGTCGCAGGATCACCATTCTCCGTCGTCCACACAAAAGAACAACCGCTCAATAAAAATGTACAAATACACACAACAACTAATGATATATACCTAATCAACTGCTTCATAGATACACCTCTCCCTGACCTATTTTCCTCGCACAGCCTGTTGTATTTCCCGATCAACAACGGTAATTATGTCTCGTTCAATCTGCTCAGAACTCTTATCTTGATAACCAACACCACTCATTAAGGTATCTCGCCAATCTTCCCGCCCTCTAATTTTAAAACTTATTAGGTACAGAGCCTTGCTCTTGTCTGTTTCACCATTTGGTAAATAGTAAAAGCTAACCTTACGGCCATACACGCTACTTACTAAGGTCTCGTCACCATTAGGTTTATATAGAGAATATATGTCTCGTAACATACCTACGACACCTGCGCCATTCGATGTTTGATTAAGAAATATAAAATCCCCTTCCTCAAACAAAGGCACCGTACTATTATCCTCTTTTCGCATAATCTTAGCATCCATTAGCGCTTTGCGCTCCTCATTATTAGCTACCTGAAATCTATACTTTGCAGCAAGCAGTGCTACCTCACTATTCAAGCGATCTAAATAAGCCTCTGCATACCTATACTCTGCGTTCGTAACCCGTTGACCACCAGGAATAGGCAACTGAGGAACCTCAACAGAAGCACGCGCAGTAAAGACAATGCCATTATTCTCATCAAAAAACGTATATTCATAGTGCTTATAAGGCTTTGTAGTAACAACCTCAGAAGCCTGCAACACTAGACGCGGATGATACGACGCAAAACGCTTCTCAACCATTGCCTTTACATCATCCGGCGTATACGGCTCAGCATCGAGCGTCGTTAACCGCGAAGAAGTACAACCACCCAATACAACACTACAAACACACACAAAAACCAACAACACAAACCTAACAAACACAGGCATACACAACCACACCTCTCTCCCTTTACCAACTTTAGAATGAATATGCTGGCATGACTATAATTAGGATTATATTATTATTGATGGGACATCTTTATAGCTAGTGTTTTAAAAAGTGCTATTACCTATTGATGAGCGACTTAGGTCACTATGGAGCGAGGAGATAGGTAATAGCACTTTTTAACTAAGTATGCATATAGTTCTCGGGCCCCATCAATAATAGCTATCTATTAACTAGTTCATCCAGCATATTCATTCTATAATGTTCCACTACATCCATGAACGCTTTGTTATGAATAGGATTTTCCGTCATCCCAAATAGGTGGCTTTTGCAGTCGCAGTCAGAGCAGCCAAATTTAGGTACGTCCCATTCAGCTACGCCACGGACCGCATCAGCGAGAGCGCATTCCGCATCAGCCCAGCTAGTTCGTATCGGTAGGCCTGCAATCATTTCGCAGTGACCGCGGAAGTAGTCTAAGTGCCAGTGCATTTTCTTTCGTTTTCGTTTATGGCGTTCAATGCGTTTTGTTAAGTTTGCCTTCGCAGAACCTACGTACATATAATATCCCGCCTTGAAATGCATCATCCCTTTAGAGCCGATTTCAAGGTCAAGATCGTGGTCGAGGTGCATGACCATCACGTACACGCCGCTATCGTGAGCCTCTGTGTCGAGGATGGTACTCGGATAAGAACATTCACGTGTTACAGTGGGCATAGTGAAAGTCTCATCCCAGGTCACAGCAACGGCTTTCCAATCTAACGAAGGAGCTACCTCTTTAAAGGTACGAGCGAATTCCAAGTCTGTGTGGTAGTCTGGTAAGAACCACTGCGCTCTATCCCATTGCACGAGGAATAGAACCCCTGTATGGTACCCTTCGTTTTGTAATTCTTTAAGATGTAATAAATGCTTGCGCCCTCGTTCTGTAATAGCGTCAGGGAACATAGCGCCCGTTTTAGAGAATAACGTACAAGACTTCACCTCTAGCAAGAACTCATGGCCCGCATCATTGGTGAGGAGCAAGTCAAACCGTGATGATGTACCATGCAGTTTAACCGTATACTCTCGTCGTACAACGCGCCACTCCTCCCAACCAGGGATTAGCTTATTTTCGATCAAATGCTGCGCTACATCATTACTGTAATTCGTGTCGAGCATAATTACGACGCCATCGCGCTCGATACCCACAACGCGGTATTTTGTCTTTGCATCAGGCTTATCATGAGGCACGATGTACATCGTTACACCGGTGAATAAGAGCTCCCACATGCGACCAGGATTTGGTAAATGCGCGAGTACGCTTTCACCATTTAAATCTAAGGTCACCACAAAACGGTTCGGGCGACCAGTATATGTTGCTTTCAAAATTGTATCGTAAAGGACCTTCATTGTATCTCCTATATCAGTAATATTCTATATGTCTATTATACGCTATTTTGTTACAGGATAAGAATCCTCGTACTATGAAAATCCTTACGTTAATGGGAACCTCTAACAAGTGCTATAAGCCCTTACAAACTTACAAAAAAGTGGTGTTTAAAAACTTACCAAAATATGGCTCAATAATTCACCACAGTTACAGGATCATTGTTACGGTATTTGCGATTACTTCGTTGATAATCTCGTTCTACCAAGTTATGTAGGGCTTCTCCTAATAACTTCCAAAAACCATCAGTATCTTCCGTTGGTATACCAAGAACAATGGAGCTTCCTTTGGAATACGTAATACATGTGGAGGTTATATTATCAAGAATTGGCAAATATACGATAATGACACCACACGCTCCTAGCATATCCTTAAGAGGCTCTTTCACACCAGCTAATGGTTCGCTCTTAAGGTCCTCAATTTTAGGTATAAATTTTCTTAGCAACTCCGCATCATAAGGATTAACCTCCGCAAAACGCGCCTGTCCTTTCGTGATTTGTACCAGTGTATAAATCGCACTCTTTTTAGCTGGCTCCATATCCTTAATATTTTCATATACTAAGGGCATAACCATTTCATTATCTACATTTTTTAAAGAAGCTACCTCAAAAAATTTTTGTAAATTATTAACCTGCTCCGCTGCCTTTTTTGTTTCTGGCACTATACCTAAACGCGCAAGTTTAGCATAACCAAAGGACTTAGCAAAGTTAATTTCTTCATCAATAGAATTCTCATACTCTACTTTTAATATCTTCTCTCTGTAATTAGCTTCTAATCCATTCCAAAAACTTGCCTCTACACCAAATACCCGTTCAAGACGCATTGCCACATCCTGCGTTAGTGGCACCTCTCCATTAATGAGCTTACTAATGTGTTTCTCACTCATATCCATTCGTGTAGCTAATTCTTTTTGGGACATATGTCTATCTTCTAAAACCTCTTTTATTGTCATTCCAGGCGGTATAGCAATAAAAGTTTTACTCTCATATATCTTCATATGTATATCTCCTATACTAATGATAATCAATAATTTCTTGAATCTCTACTACGTGAAACGTTCCATCAATATGTCACCAACTCTCTCAAATCATAGTGAATGGTTGATACAATATAAATGGCCATTTATAATAATTTACCTAGTAGGTTAATTCTATTATACCTCTTCAAATACAAATGTAAATAAATAATTTACCAATTGGGTAAATTTAATAACGCTATGTAGTATCAAAAATCATTTATGCTATTAATAATTAATATTGAAATTTTTCATTTTTGTAGCTTAGGTTACATTATTACGTGTTAAAATAGTTTATACTAGGAACATCAGGTCAGTATTTAATACCCGTACTGATCGTTACGCCGGGTTTTGGTGAGGCATCGCCTAGTTGATCTCATCACGCTGTACGTATACGTGCGAAGCTTTCACAAAACCCAACGGCGTATATAGATTACATATAAAGAATTACATAGATTAACTAAGTAGTTTAGGCCACTATTCTCCGCAGAGAAGGCTCGAGAAAGGATTAACAATGGCACAAATCGCAGCAAATTTACAACGCATTAAAAACGGCCAACGCCGTTATGCAATTACACCTC
>DXZL01000012.1:0-12030 GCA_019419725.1 Veillonella sp.
AGGAGTTAGGCTATTTAGAGCAACCTCATACATCGGCTGGACGTATTCCTTCAGCAAAAGGCTATCGCTTATATGTTGATTCTATGTTGAGTCAACAACCTGTTCCATTACAGGATGCTGAAAAAATTGAAATGTTATGGAAACATTCTAATGGATCGACGAGTGAGCTCTTTTTAAATATGGCTAAATTATTATCTCAAGTAAGCCATAGTATGAGTTTATTCTTAGCTCCAGCCCATGATAGAGCATTAATTAAATACATTCATGTATTGCCGCTCGATTCATATCAAGCTGTCATGGTTGTCATTACTGAAACTGGTGCTCTAGATAATGAATTGATTTACTTTAGTGATGGTGTTTCGCCTGATCTATTGCAAAGTCTGGCTATGCAATTTAGCAATGCTTTACAGAATGTAAGTATTGGTCATGTAACGGCTGAAGCATTAGGAACACTTTTGATTCATATGGAAGGTCCCCAAGGGATTTTGATAATCCTTTCAGAAACATTATTACGAGCAATTAATAAACGTAAGTTGTTCTATTCTGTAGGTACCACGGAGTTGTTAAATCAACCAGAGTTTAAGTCTGTTGAAAAAGTACAACCCTTACTTTCATTAGTGGAAGAGCAAAATCAATTGGGACAACTTTTAAAGGATGATTCACCTACACCTGTGAAGGTAAAGATTGGCGATGAAAATGATACTGAAGCACTACATTCTATGAGTGTGGTACAAGCTGATTTCACAAATCAAGATCAGCCTATTGGTACACTTGCTATTCTAGGACCGACACGTATGGAATATGGTCGTATTATTGGAATGTTGTCTCACATGAAACATATGATGGAATCTATGGTAAAAGAACAAAAATAGAAAGGGTATATAATGGCTGAAGAACAAGACATTAAACAAGAAACAGTAGACGAAACAGCAAATGCTACTAATGTAGAGGAACCGGCTGTGGAAGAAACTGAAGAAGTTGTTGCTGACGCTGCTCACGTATTAGATGAGCTTAAAGCAGATTTCGATAATCGGTATAAGCGTTTGCAAGCTGACTTTGAAAACTTTAAACGTCGTACTAACCAAGAAAAAGAGCAACTTGCAGGATATGTCAAAGGGGATGTACTTACAGATTTACTTCCTGTATTAGATAACTTTGAACGAGCTGTTCAAAGTCCAGCAGAAGGTGATGCTAAGGTATTCCTTGATGGATTTATCATGATTCATCAAAATTTGATGGCTATGTTATCTAAACATGGTTTAGCCGTTATCGATGCGGTTGGCAAACCATTTGATCCAAATTTCCATCAAGCAATTATGCGAGTGCCGTCAGATGAATATGAATCTGATACGGTATGTGAAGTATTGCAAACTGGCTATACTGTTGATGGTCGTTGTATTCGTCCAGCAATGGTAAAAGTTGTTGAATAGATTATAAAGGTTTTAGGAGGCATATATTATGGCAAAGGTAATTGGTATTGATTTAGGTACTACAAACTCTTGTGTTGCGGTTATGGAAGGCGGCGAACCTACGGTTATTACTAACCAAGAAGGCGCGCGTACAACTCCTTCCGTTGTTGGTTTTGCAAAAAATGGCGAACGTTTAGTTGGTCAATTAGCTAAACGTCAAGCTGTATCTAACCCAGAAAACACAATCATTTCTATTAAACGTCACATGGGTACTGACTACAAAGTAACTGTAGAAGGTAAATCTTATACACCACAAGAAATTTCTGCTATGATTCTTCAAAAAATCAAAGCTGATGCAGAAGCTTACTTGGGCGAACCTGTAAAACAAGCTGTTATTACAGTTCCTGCATACTTTACAGATGCTCAACGTCAAGCTACTAAAGACGCTGGTGCGATTGCTGGTCTTGAAGTACTTCGTATCATCAACGAACCTACAGCAGCTGCTCTTGCATATGGTGTAGATAAAGATGAAGACGGTAAAGTTCTTGTATTTGATCTTGGTGGTGGTACATTCGACGTATCTATCCTTGAACTTGGTGATGGCGTATTCGAAGTATTGGCAACATCTGGTAATAACCATCTTGGTGGCGATGACTTCGACCAACGTATCATGAACTACCTTATTGAAGAATTCAAAAAAGAAACTGGTATCGATTTATCTAATGATAAATTAGCTGACCAACGTTTAAAAGAAGCTGCTGAAAAAGCTAAAATTGAATTGTCTGGCGTAGCTAGCACAAATATCAACTTGCCATTCATCACAGCTGATGCTACAGGTCCTAAACACTTGGATGTAACATTGACTCGTGCTAAATTCGAAGAATTGACAGCTGATTTGGTACAAGCTACTATTGAACCTACTCGTAAAGCTATGAACGATGCTGGTTTATCTGCATCCGATATCGATAAAGTATTGTTAGTTGGTGGTTCTAGCCGTATTCCAGCTGTACAAGAAGCTATTAAAAAAGTATTGGGTAAAGAACCAACTAAAAACGTTAACCCTGATGAATGTGTAGCTATCGGTGCTGCTATTCAAGGTGGTGTATTAGTAGGTGAAGTAAAAGACGTATTGTTACTTGATGTAACTCCATTGTCTCTTGGTATCGAAACAATGGGTGGTGTATTCACACGTATTATTGATCGTAACACTACAATTCCTACATCTAAATCTCAAGTATTCTCTACTGCAGCAGATAACCAACCATCTGTAGATATCCATGTATTGCAAGGTGAACGTGAGTTCGCAGCAGATAATAAAACATTGGGTCGCTTCAACTTGGATGGTATCCCAGCAGCTCCTCGTGGGGTTCCTCAAATCGAAGTAACATTCGACATCGACGCTAACGGTATCGTACACGTAAAAGCTAAAGATTTGGGTACTCAAAAGGAACAAAAAATTACAATTACTTCTTCTAGCGGCTTGAAAGAAGACGAAATCGAACGCATGGTTAAAGAAGCTGAAGCTCATGCAGCAGAAGATAAAGCTAGAAAAGAAGAATTAGATGTTAAAAACAATGCAGATTCCTTGGTATACCAAGCTGAAAAAGCATTGAAAGAACTTGATGGTAAAGGCGATACTGCTTTATTGAAAGAAGTTGAAGAAGCTAAAGATAAATTGAAAAAATCTATCGAAGCTGGCAACATCGAAGACATCAAAAAAGATAGTGAAGCTTTGGAACAACCATTGCATAAATTAGCAGAACAAATGTATGCAGCAGCACAACAAGCTCAACAAGCAGCTGGTGGTGCAGATCAAGGTCAACAACAAACAAAATCAGATGACAATGTAGTTGATGCTGATTACACAGTAGTGGATGACGACAAGAAATAAGAAGGGTTGGTAACTAATGGCACGTGATTATTATGACATCCTAGGGGTTAGCAAAAATGCCTCTCAAGATGAAATCAAAAAAGCCTTCCGTAAAAAGGCACGCCAATACCATCCAGATGTAAATAAAGATAATCCAAAGGAAGCGGAAGCAAAGTTTAAAGAAGCTAACGAAGCTTACGAAGTATTGTCTGACGAAACTAAAAAAGCTCAATATGACCAATTCGGCCACGACGCCTTCAAACAAGGAGGCGGCGCTGGCGCCGGTGGTTTCCAAGGTGGCTTTGGCGGTTTCGGTGGTCAAGCTGGCGGCTTTGGTGATATCTTTGGCGATATTTTTGGTGGCATGTTTGGTGGCGGACGCCAACAACAAGGCCCTCAAAAAGGCAATGACTTGCGCGAAGATATTGATATTTCCTTTGAAGATGCAGCCTTTGGTAAATCTATGGAAATAGAAGTGCATCGTCATGAAGAATGTGATCACTGTCATGGTACTGGTGGTGAACCAGGATCTCGTGTCGATACTTGTCCAAACTGTCATGGTTCTGGTCAAGAAGCGGTTATTCAAAATACTCCATTTGGACGTATGCAATCCGTTCGCACTTGTTCCCGCTGTCATGGTACTGGTAAAAGCATCGAAAAACCTTGT
Organism: Veillonella sp.; assembly: GCA_019419725.1. Lineage (GTDB taxonomy): Bacteria > Bacillota > Negativicutes > Veillonellales > Veillonellaceae > Veillonella. The sequence goes on from DXZL01000012.1 coordinate 3,947, forward strand.
TCCAAATGTCGTGGAACAGGTGAAATGTTGGCAAAACGTAAAATCTCTATCAAAATTCCAGCAGGTGTAGATAGTGGTTCCCGCTTACGCGTTGCTAATGAAGGTGAACCTGGTATCTTAGGTGGTCCTAAAGGCGATCTTTACGTTTATATCTTCGTTCGTCCTCATAAGGAATTTGAACGAAATGGCAATGACGTTATTAGCCGTGTGAATATTAGCTTTGCTCAAGCTGCATTAGGTGCGACTATACAAGTTAACACCTTAGATGGTAAAGTAGAGTTAAAGATTCCGGAAGGTACTCAAACGGGAACGGCATTCCGCGTAAAGGGCAAAGGTATTCCATATTTGCGAAACCCTAAACAACGGGGGGACCAACATATTGTAGTAACTGTCCAAACGCCTAAGAAGTTGACAGACACTCAACGTGAGTTATTATTACGCTTTGCAAATGAAAGTAACGAAGATGTAAATAACTTACAAGTGAGCAAGAGTCTCTTTGAAAAAATTAAGGACTGTTTGACTAAATGAACAGCTCATGTGAAGGAATGGTTTGTTCCATCACATTCCCTATAAAGGAGCATATATGCAATGGATAGAAGTATCCATTGTCTGTGAAAGAGTAGCCACCGATGAGGTGACTACTCTTTTTGACGATTATGCAGACAATGGAATTATAGAAGAAGATGTAGAAAATCAGCCCAATTTAATTAAATTAACAATGTATGCGGATCCATCTTTGGATGTAGATACAATTAAGTCAGATATAGAAAATCGTCTTACAGAGGCAAATATTAGTGTTACATCAATTAATGCTAATATATTAGATGAATCTACATGGCTTAATTCTTGGCAACAATATATTGAACCCACAGAAATCCTACCAAATTTGATTATTAAACCAGCTTGGCAGGAATACGATAATGTGGATCATAAAACTATTATTGAAATCGATTCAGATATTTCTTTTGGTACTGGATCCCATGAGACTACACGGACTTGTGCAGAGTTATTGAAATCTTATAGTGAATCTATGGATCTTGACACTGTTACTTGTTTAGATATTGGTACTGGCACTGGTATCCTTTTATTGGTAGCAGCTCAGTTAGGCATCAAACATTTAGTTGGTATTGATATAGAAGAGTATGCTGCTAATCAAGCGCGCATTAACTGTGAGAATAATCATGTATCAGCAGAAATAATTTGTGGTAATTTGGATAGTGATTTCAATGGTACTGCTCAAATAATTTTAGCGAACCTAACAGTAGATCCTCTTAAAATACTATTACCTCAAATTGGTAATAAACTTGATGATAAGGGTATTTTAATTATTAGTGGTATTATAGATGATCGGTATGATGAAATCATGCCATATATTAAGGCTAATTGGCATATTATTGAGGAGCGCATTGCAGGGCCTTGGCATACATTTGCGCTAGAAAAACGATGAAAAAGATTTTTATTTCTACACCATTAGGTGAAACCATAGAATTACCAACGGATGTTACACATCATGTGTTACATGTATTTCGTCATAATATGGAGAAACCCATAACTGTTACCGGCAGTAACAATCGGTGTGGTACATATCAAATTACAGAAGAAATAGATGGTAAAGCTCAAGCAAAACTTATTGAATATGTAGAATCAAATGTATCTTCTTATCGTACTATCCTTGTTCAATCTTTATTAAAAGGTGAAAAGCTAGAATGGGTATTACAAAAAGCGACAGAGTTAAATGTAGATACAATTTATCTTGTATCTACTGCTAACTGTGTTGCTAAATATGATGACAAGAAATTACAAACAAAGGCTACTCGATGGGAGAAAATAATGCTAGAAGCGGCTCAACAATGTGGTCGTAATCAACTGCCAACGCTTGTAGTCGGTGAAACGCTTTCACAAGTATTAGAAATAGAATCCAACGCATTAAAATTGGTAGCCTATGAAAATGAAGATGGACATACTATTAAAGATGTTCTTTCGCAGGTCAACTCTGATGAGTCAATTACAGACATACTAATTTGTATTGGTCCAGAAGGGGGCTATCAAGAGAAGGAAATCAATGCTATTATAGAGAGTGGCGGTAAATCAGTTTCGTTAGGCAATACTATTTTGCGAGCTGAAACAGCTGCTATTGGATCATTAGCGATGATTCAATATGGATTAGAACTATAAATTAAACAAGAATAGAGAGGTGCAATGAAAACCGTTGCGTTTACAACCTTAGGGTGTCGTGTCAATCAATATGATACAGATGCTATGAAGGGTTTATTTTTACAAAATAACTACGAAGCAGTAGACTTCGATGAAAAAGCAGATATATATGTAATTAATACATGTTCTGTAACGAATATGGGGGAAAAGAAATCTCGTCAATTAATTCGTAAAGCGAAGCGTCAAAACGAAGATGCCTATGTGATTGTAACTGGTTGTTATGCTCAGCTTGATCCTGATGCGATTGCAGCTATCGATGGTGTTAATCTCGTTATCGGCACTAATAACCGGTCAAAAATCGTTGAGCTCGTAGAACAATTGGAATCTACAGAGCGTCAAATCAATGCTGTACGGGATATCATGAACGAATCCAACTTTGAAGAAATGCCTTTATATGGTAATGAATCTGATAAAGCTCGTGCTTTCATGAAAATTCAAGAAGGTTGTAATAACTACTGTGCCTTTTGTATTATTCCGTATACTCGAGGAAAATTAAAATCTCGTAAAGTTGATGATATTGTACAAGAAGCAAAACGATTAGTAGAACATGGATTCCATGAAATCGTGTTAACGGGTATTCATTTGGGAAATTACGGCGTTGAATTGCCAGGTCGCCCTACGTTGGCTGATGTAGTCAAAGCTTTATTAGAGATTCCTGATTTATACCGCATTCGTTTTGGATCTATTGAATCAGTAGAAGTTTCTGATGAGTTAGTAGAGTTAATGGCTACCAATAAACGTGTTTGTCCACACTTACATTTACCTCTACAAGCCGGTTCTGATCATGTATTAAAGTTGATGAAACGCCATTATACATTGCAAGAATATAAAGATTTGATTGCAAGTTTACGGTCTCGTATTAAGGATTTATCAATTACTACTGATATCATTGCAGGATTCCCGCAAGAAACAGATGAAGACTTTGAAGAAACATTAAATACAGTACGTGAAATTGGGTTTACCCATATTCACGCTTTCCCATATTCTATTCGTGAGGGCACACCTGCAGCGACTATGCCAGATCAAGTACCAGAAGCTGTAAAGAAAACTCGTGTAGCGCTTTTAAATGGTCTTAGCCAATCTGGTTATGATGCATACGCAAAATCTCGCATTGGTAAACCTGGTGAGATTCTCATTGAAAAGGAAGAGAATGGATACTACATGGGCTTAACAAATGAGTATGTAAATGGTAAAGTAAAGTCTGATGGATTACATAAGATAGGTGATCTCATCGGTGGTACTGTTGTAGGTTTAGAAGATAATTATTTGATTATTGAATAAGGAGCTATAGTATGAGTGACTGCATTTTCTGTAAAATTATCAACGGCGAAATTCCTTCTAAAAAAGTATTAGAAAACGATAAATTCTATGCATTTCATGATATTGAACCAGTGAAAAAAGTACATGTTTTAATTGTACCTAAAAACCACGTTTCCAATATTGCTCATCTTAATGAAAATAACGAAGACTATGTAGAAGGTTTATTGCCTTTTGTTCGTGATGTAGCTAAAGAACTTGGTATTTCTAAAGATGGTTATCGTTTGATTTTTAATACTGGTAAAAAAGCAGGTCAAACTGTATTCCATATGCATGCTCATCTTTTAGGTGGCGAAGAAATGGGCTGGCCAGAAGCTTAATATTGAGTATAATGTATTCTTTTTATAATACTTATTAAAATTCCTATAAAATATACCGGAAAATATTGACAACATCTATACCTATACATATAATATTATATGTGCGTATGTAAATTATCAGCACTTCCCGAGATTATTTTTGGAGGGAGGGATATAGATGTCTGAAATCAAAGTCGGTAAAAACGAAACGCTTGAAAGTGCTCTTCGTCGATTCAAACGCTCCTGCCAAAAAGCGGGTGTTTTGTCTGAAGTAAGAAAACGCGAACACTACGAAAAACCAAGCGTAAAAAGAAAGAAAAAATCTGAAGCAGCAAGAAAACGCAAATTCAGAGCATAAGATGATTACCCTAATTCTGCCTTTTCATGGCTTCATGAAATCCAGGATTAGGGTTTCTTTATATTATTTTATCTATAATATAATAATGTTGTATGACTAAATGTGTTATATCTTTGCATGCTGTGAAGATTAACCTTTATAATAGTATGATGTAGATTATTACTAATTAAAATAGATCAGGAGGATACAATGAGCTTAAAAGATCAATTAAAAGAAGATATGAAAGCGGCTATGAAAGCACGCGAAGAAGGTAAAACTGCTCTTTCTGTTATTCGCATGGTTAATAGTGCTATTAAAAATACAGAAATCAATGACAAAGTAGAACTTGATGATAATGGTATTCTTGGTATTTTGGCAAAAGAAATGAAAACTCGTCAAGATTCTTTAACTGAGTTTGAAAAAGCTGGCCGTGAAGATTTGATCGCTCATGTAAAAGAAGAGATGGCTGTGCTTCAAAAATATTTACCAGCTCAAATGAGTGAAGATGAAATCCGCACTGTTGTAAAAGAAGCTATTGCAGCTTGTGGCGATGCTGTAAACATGGGTAATGTTATGAAACATGTAATGCCAAAAACTAAAGGCCGTGCAGATGGTAAAGTAGTTAATAATATCGTTAAAGAATTACTTGGATAATCAATTATAAATATAGAAGTAAACATTTCATATAGTCAGTATTTTCGATACATTAAAATTGAACTCTTAACCACATAGTTAAGAGAATTATGAAATTCTATAGAAAGTTATTGACATGTATTTTCACTATATGATATTATGATTTCAACAAAATAATTGGTCAACGAAGACTCCACTTTAGATATATAGAAATATATATCTATTTGTTGGAGTCTTTTTATTTTTAGGAGGAACCATTATGACAAATACTAAAGATTTATTGTATTATATTCCAGCTGGTCAATATGGTAAGGAAGGCGTTCTCGCATTATTAGAACAACATCCAGAAATTAAATTCGTATCTCTTGTAGGTATCGATTTAGCAGGTAATGATACAGACGAAAAAATTCCTATGTCTGCATTCTTTGATGATTATGAAGCATTCTTTGAAGGTCGTGCAGTACAAACTGACGGTTCCTCTGTAGTACTTACAAATATTGCCACTTTGAATAATGCACGTGTAGATATGTGGGGCGACCCAAGTGTAAACTGGTTTGTTGATTATAACTATGAAAATATCGATGAAGCAACAGGTTTGCCAACTGGTACACTTCGTATTCCTGCATTCTTGATGCATAACTATCGTTATGTTGATTCTCGTTCTATCTTAAAAAATAGCTGTGACTATGTTCGTGCAGAATTATTATCTTTGATTAAAGAACATGGTCTACCTGGTATGCCTCATGTGAAAGCTGATGACGTTGTAGATATTATCTTCACATCTGCTACTGAATTGGAATTCTGGGTAAAAACTCCATCTAGAACAGTTACTAAAAAAGAATTATCCGTATCTCAAAAATTACAAGAACAATACTGGCAACGTACTCATGGTACAGTTCGTACTGCATTAGAACAAGCGGTAGAACGTCTTGATCAATATGGTATGGAAGCAGAGATGGGCCATAAAGAAGTAGGTGGCGTTAAAGCTAAACTTGATGAAGATGGTCATGAAGCAGTAGTATTAGAACAATTGGAAATCGACTGGAAATTCTCTGGTAACCCATTACAAACAGCAGATAATGAATTACAAGCTCGTATTATCGTTCGTGAAGTATTCCGTGAAAACGGTCTTGATGTAACATTCAATGCGAAACCTATTATTGGTGTAGCTGGTTCTGGTGAACATACACACTTTGGTGTTATGGCTAAATTGAAATCTGGTAAACTTGTTAACTTGTTCAGCCCAGAAGATATGCGTAAAGAATCTGCTAGCTCCTTAGGTATTGGTGCAATCATGGGTCTATTGAAACACTACGAAGCAATTAATCCATTCATCAGCTCCACAACAGACTCCTTAAATCGTTTAAAACCTGGTTTCGAAGCTCCAGTATGTATCGTTACATCTTTAGGTACTGATCCTTCCGAACCAAGCCGTAACCGTACAATCCTTTGTGGTTTGATTCGTGATATCGATAATCCTATGGCTACACGTTATGAATTGCGTTCTCCTAACCCTTATACAAATACATATACTGCATTAGCATTGATCTTCATCTCTGCATTTGATGGTATGAAATATGCTATTACATCTGGTAAAACACAAGCACAATTAGAAGCAGAGCTTTCCAAAGAAGTGGGTGAATCTGCTGATTACCTTGCTACAAATCGTGCATATCGTACAGAAAAAGACGTATTCGATGATTTCACTCAAGAAGAACGTAATCAAATGTTTGGTGTTGCACCAGCCACTGTATGGGAAAACATTAAAGGTTACCATAACAATCCTGAATTAGTTGAAACATTAGCTCAAGGCAATGCATTCGCTAAAGACTTGATGGATTCCTTCATCGCATCTATTTTGAAACGTTGGAAACTTGTATTGGCTCACCGCTTAATTCCTGATAATCTTGATACAGTTCGTAAGATGGTAGCTATTCATACTGATAGCCGTAATAGTGTAGATGATAAACGTTTTGCAGAAGTTAATGACTTACGTTTCTATCTTGCTAAAGATAGCGATGATCGCAAATCTTTATTCACTCGTTTAATCGATGCACTTAACTCTGGTGAATATGACTTAGCATCTCAATTGCAAATTGAAATGAACGATAAAATGGAAGAATTAGAAGCTAAATATGCTAACTATGCAAAAAATATCTTCTAATATCGGTTGATTTTATTACTCAAAAAGGGCTCCTACATTTGTAGGAGCCCTTTTATTCATATTAACTTTTTATAATTTAGTCGTTAAAGCTATTACTCGTTATGTCCTATAAACTTTTCTACTAGTACTAAGCTACATACAAGTACAAAAATTGCAACAGACCAGATTAAATTATCATATGACGATTCATGATCGATGATTAGCAGTCTAACAATTGCAGTTATGCCAATATATAAAAAGAAATTAAGCGGGAAGTGGAAGTTATTTTTAAAGTATTTTACGATGAGAGCAATAAACTCAAAGTATAAGAAGAAGGTAATTAATTCTTCAATTAATAAATAGTAAGTGCTATAACCTTGGATATTTGCCCACGTAATAAATCCTAGGCTAATTAAGGTATTAATGAGGGCAATACAAAGAGCAATGCCTACACCTACAAGGGCTATATTTTTTATAGTTAATAATAATTTAGAAATACGTATCCACATATATAATTCACCTACAATAAATATCTAAATACTATACCACATAAAAAAGACCGTACACCGTACGGTCTTTTTACGATTACACCACAGTATAATCAAGAGAATATCAAAGGATTAGATATCAGCTTTAATTGCTTCTAATGCAGCATCGAAGTTAACTGCTTGAGTTACTTCAGGTACATATTCAACATAAGTAACTTTGTCTTCTTTGTTGATTACTACTACGCCACGAGTCAAAAGACGAAGTTCTTCGATCAAGAAACCATAGTTCTCACCGAAGGAAGCATCTTTGTGGTCGGATAAAGTAATAACTTTATCAACGCCAGCAGCGCCACACCAACGTTTTTGAGCGAACGGCAAGTCCATAGAAATTGTCAATACTACAACATCATCAGAAAGTGCAGTAGCATCTTGGTTGAACCAACGAGTTTGAGCGTCACAAACGCCTGTATCAAGGGAAGGAACAACGGAGATAACTTTTACTTTACCTTCGAAATCTTTTAATGTTTTAGGTTGTAAGTCGTTGCTTAAAACTGTGAAGTCAGGAGCTTGTTGACCTACTTTAACTTCTGGACCAACCAATGTGATAGGGCCACCTGCAAATGTTACTACGCCAGTACGTTTTTCCATGTTGT
>DXZL01000012.1:12130-15808 GCA_019419725.1 Veillonella sp.
AATGTGATAGGGCCACCTGCAAATGTTACTACGCCAGTACGTTTTTCCATGTTGTATTCCTCCTAAGAGTTTTAATTCTAATGTTTATAAGGATACGTTTTGTATCTATGCATAGTATAACACTTACATTACTATAAGTAAACTAAAAAATTCGATATAGTGTTATTATAGATTATAAAAATTATATTATTGGTAACTACTAATGAGAGAATATTATAATAAACTACATGATATACGTATAGGTGTATTAAGATATATGAAAAAAATGTGTATACTATAAGGAGTATATTTAAATAATGATAATCCTGTAATATAGAAATTTAACTGAGAGGTCCTATGAAACCTATAGAGCTATTTATGCAGTTTTTCCGCCGAGAAGGCTGGGTTTATGCCATCGGCTTAACTATGCTAATTGCTATTGATATAGCATTTTTATTTGTGCCACAATTCATTGGTAATGCCATCGATACACTAAGTCACAATAAAGAAGGCTTAGTCAATTATATTATTTACTTTATTCTATTATTTATTATCATAACGATTCTAAAAGTTATTTCACGACGTACCTTACTTGGTTCCATCCGTCGTATGGAGTACCTTTTTCGTGAAATTTTGTGTAGAAAAGCATTACAAATAAAAACAACATACTATGAGGCAAATGGACCTGGTAAAGTAATGGCGTTAATGACGAATGATGTTACATCTCTTCGTGTAGCGTTAGGTTTAGGTGTAATGATTGTGGTGGATATCATATTTTATTCCATTGTAGGATCAATTATTCTCATACAAAAGATAAATGGTCTATTAGCTTTCAAAATTATGACACCTGTATTTTTCATCATTGTAGCTATCTTTGTGTTAGGTCGAAAATTACGTGCTAAACAGCGTAGTGCGCAGGCAACGTATAGTGACATGACAGAATTTGGCCAAGAATTATTTCAAGGTATAGATGTAATTAGAGCTTTTAATCGGGAACGTATTATTTCTAACTCTTTTGAAAAAATAAATAAATTGAACTACAAGAAAAATATGGATGTTGCATTATTAGATTCTGTACTAACCCCTTTAACAAGAATTGCACCGTTTATTTGTATTAGTATTAGTATTTTCATATGTGGACATCTAGCTGTCGAAGGTAATATGACTATAGGTGAATTTGTAACCATAAATTCATTTATTATGTTAATAGTAGGACCTTTAATTGGCTTTGGTGGACTTATTTCGATTGTACAAAAAGGATTGGCATCCTTAGATCGTATTACCGATTTCTTACGACTACCAATAGAGTCAATTGATGACACAACTGAAGTATTACCACTTGAAGATATTAATATACGATATTTAGATTTTAATTATGAAAATTCTAAAGGTCATGCATTGTCTCAAGTATGTACAACAATTCCAAAAGGAACTTTCATTGGCATTGTGGGTAAACCTGGTTCTGGTAAAAGTACGCTCTTTAAATTACTTATTGGTTTACAACAAAGTCCAGCTAAAGCTATTTATTTGGGGAACCAAGATATTTCAGATATACCTTTATCTAAGCTTCGAAATTCAATAGCTTATGTACCAACTCAGTCTTACTTGTTGAGTACTACTATTGAAGATAATATTAAATTTGGTAAAAATTTACCTATGCATGAATCTGTAGAGGTGGCTGCTAAAAAAGCCGACCTATATAGAGATTTAGGAAATCTATTAGATAATGACTTACATACTCTTGCAGAAGAAGGACATGACTTATCTGGTGGTCAAAAGCAACGTATTAATATGGCTCGAGGCTTTTACAAAAATGCACCTTATTTATTACTAGATGATTGTTTCTCAGCTTTAGATGCAGTAACAGTAAATACTATTTTAGAGACATTATATACGGTAAATGCACAAACTATATTGTGCATTTCACAGCGTTTAGAGGTTATAGAAAAAGCAGATAAAATCCTTGTATTTGATGAGGGCCGTATTGTAGAAGAAGGTACTCATGAAGAATTATTAGCTAAAAAAGGCTTATATCACACCTTATATGAAGCGCAGAAAGGAGGGTCTGGTAATGAAAAAGCGTAATTTTAAAAATGATTGGGCTTTGTTCTCCTATATAACTGCGTATATTAAGCCTTATTTGGGGATTTTATTGTTAGCTACCATTGCGCTAGCTGGCAATTTAGTACTTTTACTTTTAAGACCTTATTTAACTAAGCAAGTTATTGATCTTGGCTTTGCTACTAATGATATTAATGTTATCGAATATTATGCTGTAATATATGGTCTTACTATTATTGGTAGTGTGTTATGTATATTTGTAGAAAATTATTTTTTGAAAAGCTTTGGACAAAAAATTATTTATAATATACGTGCCATTATATTTCAAAAGATACTTCATAAGTCCCATGATGAGTTTTATAAATTACCCATTGGTAATTGGGTAACTCGTATCACAAATGATGTAGAGTCATTGCGCACCTTATATACAGATGTATTACTAAATTTAGCGAGTAGCGGATTAATGATCATCGGTATTTTAGGATTCATGTATGCTATTAATGTACCATTAGCAATTATCATGACGATTTTATTACCCATAATGGGCGTAATCATATGGGTATTCCAAAAGTTTTCTCGTAAAGCATTCCGTCAAGTTCGCCGTTCTGTAGCTGCCTCTAATGCGAGTATTAAAGAACTATTAAACTACATAGTCATTGTCAAATCTTATGGCGGTGAAAAAGAAATTGAGGAGCGTTACAATTCGGTTAATAAAGGTTTCTTAGAAGCAGGCCTTTTTGAAGTTACAACGTTTTCTATTTTTAGACCTCTCGTAGATGGTTTATTCTTTGTAGCATTAATCGTTATTTTTACTACTACAAATATAATAGATTCTGTGGCCGATGCTGGCACTGTCTTTGCTTTCATCCAATATATGGATCGTTTTTTCCAACCTTTAAAAGAAATTGCTGATAAATATAATTCTCTACAAAGTGCATTAGCTGGTGCGGAGAGATTAGTGCCTTTATTAGAGGAAGATGAGCGTCAAATAGTTAATGAAGTTCCTCTTGAATTTAAGCATATAGAATCTATTGACTTTGATCATGTATGGTTTTCTTATGACAATAACGATGTATACGCATTAGAGGACTTTACGTTAAGTATAAAGGCTGGAGAATTTATAGGCATCGTAGGACCTTCCGGCAGTGGTAAATCAACGCTTTTATCCTTGTTAATGGGCCTTTATAAACCTAGTAAGGGAGCAATCTATATTAATGGCATTGATATTGCGAATTATGATAGTTCAGTTCTGCGTCATTTGATGGGCTATGTTTTCCAGCAAGCGTATCTATTTAAAGGTTCTATAAAGGATAACTTAACACTTTTTGATACGTCTATTTCACATGATGATATGGTAGATGCTGCAAAACAAGTCAATTTAGATAGTATGATTGAACAACTGCCAGAGGGTTATAATACACCTGTAGGTTATTTAGGTTCCTTGTTATCTGATGGACAAAAGCAATTATTAGCATTTGGACGTACGCTAATTAGAAAAACACCGATTCTATTGCTAGATGAGGCTACAGCCAATATTGATAGTCATACAGAGAAACAAATACAAGCAAGTATTGAAAACATCCGTGGTAGTAAAACGATTGTAAGCATTGCTCATCGGTTATCTACCGTACAAGACGC
>DXZL01000012.1:15818-23016 GCA_019419725.1 Veillonella sp.
AATGAAATTGTTTATATTGAATATGGTAAAATAAAAGAAAAAGGTTCTTTCAACGAATTAATTGAGTTAAAGGGCGCCTTTTATAATCTATGGATTCGTCAAAAAAGTGGGAGTTAGTATGGAATTTATCCAATCTAAAGACAATAAAACTATAAAGCATATAGTTTCTCTAGGACAACGCAAAAATCGTAGTAAATATGGTGAATACATTGTAGAAGGGATTCGTTCCATTCGCGATATTTCAACTATGGGGGTAATAAAAGCAATTGTTATACGCGAATCTAAATATAAAGATAAAAATATAGAAGCATTATATTCGTTAGAGTCGATGCAATCGATACCTACTTATATTGCTCAAGATCCAGTATTTGATAAGATTGATAATACCGTAAATGGACAAGGTATCGTTGCTATAGTATCTAAACCTAAACATAGTATGGAATCAATGTCTATTGAAGATGGCGTATATATTACATTAGATGGTGTACAAGACCCTGGTAACCTAGGTACGATTATACGTACTGCTGTAGCAGCAGGTGTGAAGGGCATATTCTTGATGAAAGGTACAGTAGATCCTTTTAATGATAAGACGGTACGTAGCACAATGAGTGCGTTACATAAAATACCAGTCTATGAAGATGTGACATTATCTATACTCAATGATCTGATTGCGGAATCTAATATGTCTACCTATGTAACTGCCTTAGAAAACTCAAAACCATATCATATGATTACATACGATAAACGATGTATGTTGATTTTAGGTAATGAAGGGAATGGGGTAACACCTGAGGTTATGAATCTATGTAAGCATCGAATCATGATCCCCATGTATGGTGACATTGAATCGTTAAATGTGAGTGTAGCAGCGGCTCTATGTATGTATAAAGCTCAAGAGCAATTGATGTCATAATTAAAATACTTGAGAATCAAATCAAGTATTTATGATAAAAATTTATAAGTATATCGAAAGTCCTCTACTAGTATACAAGTAGGGGGCTTTTGTATTGATTTTATAGTTCTGTATTTGGTACAATAACATATATCCTTTGTGGGAGAACAAAGTTCTCCCCTTTTTTAATGAAAAGGAAGAAAACTATGTCCAAATTAATAGTAAATGCCGACGATTTTGGTCTTCATAGTGCAGTTAATGCTGCAGTCATTGATGGCCACCGTACAGGTATCATTACGAGCACCTCTCTATTAGCGGGAGGCGAAGCTTTTACAGAAGCCGTAAGTATGGCAAAAAATAACCCTAAGTTGGGCATTGGTGTTCATATCGCCTTAGTAGGTGGGCTAAAACCGGTATGTAATCCATCTGAAGTACCATCTCTGCTTACATCCGAAGGCGTCTTTCCAGAAACATATATCGATTTTATGAAACGAATTTATACTGGAAAGATTAACTATAGTGAGTTGCGCAAAGAAATTCACGCTCAAATGGAACGAATCATGGAGTCTGGTTTGCACGTAACGCATATTGATGGTCATCAACATATGCATGTATTACCAACGGTACTACCAATCGTTATTGAGCAAGCGAAACACTATGGTATTAATGCAATACGCATTCCTGATGAATCCTCTTTATTTGTCAATTATATGTACTCGCCAGTGCGATTACTAGGCAAGGTCGGTTTGTCTACTGTAGCGGCAAAGGCAAGACATACAGTGCGGGATAATGGTATGTATTCCACACAATATTTTTGGGGGATGGTAAACGGGGGACACATTAACCAGAAAACGTTAATGGGTATATTAAAATCCGTATCTAAAAAATCAGGTACTCATGAATTGATGATTCATCCAGGTTTAAATAATACGATTTTGGGAAATCAATATAAATGGGGCTATCATTGGGAGGATGAATTACAAGCTGTTTGTTCTAACCATACGCGTTTATATATTAGACAACATAATATTGAGCTAATTAATTATGGAGACTTGATATGAGTAAAATGATGAAGAGAGGCATTTTTATGTTTCTCTTACTATTGGCTGTGTCAATTGGTATCATTTACTACACTATTGATTTAGATGCATTAAAAACAATTTCATCATTTAATAGTATTTCTTTATTATTAGCTTTGATAGCTTTAGCAGCAGGTATGTACTTTGATGGCCTACGGTTACAAAGACTTGTAAAAATCGGTGGGTACAAGCTATCCATAAAGGCGGTACTTCGCGTAATTTTTAGTAATTATTTTATGGCCATGTTGACACCAGGTGCCAGTGGAGGTGCTGTAGCGCAAGTTCTAGTATTGAAAAGTTATGGTGTACCAATATCTAAAGGCACGCCAATCGTTTTAATACGCACCGTATTTTCTATTATGTTCTTGGTCATCATGTTACCTTTAGTATTTTTACGTGATGCCATTGAAATTCCTTATATCTCACGAGATATGCTATTAATTTTCGCTGTATTAGCTGTTATTGCCACGCTTTTAGGTACATATATCTTGCAGACTAAATATATGCGTCAATTTGTATATAATTTAGCGCAACGTTTTAAAGCACATAAAACAAGAGATTGGCTCTCTAAATTAGAAACCTTGAATCAAGGTTTAGGATTACTATATAAACAACCGATTCAATCCTTTATTGTATTTATTGAGTCTGGATTGAGTTTATTAAGCTTATACTGTATTGCACCTGCATTGATGTATGCTTTCACACCAGATATTCCTATCATTGATATATTAGATCGAATGATTCTATTAAATTTAATTTTATATTTCGCACCAACACCAGGGGGAACAGGGATTGCAGAAGGACTATTTGTAGTATTGTTTAGTACCTTTGTACCTAATGGAACTGTTGGTATTGTAGCTGTAGCATGGCGAGTTATGGCAGAATATTTGCCATTTTTTATCGGTATGTATGCAGTATTAACATTATATGGGCGTCAATTTGTGGCCCAAGAAACTTCAAAAGAACAATAAGGGAGTGTGTGTTCTATGACTAAACCAAAAAAAGATAAGTTTTATCTGGTGCAAGAAGATATTTTACCAGAAGCGATAAAAAAGACGATCAAGGTAAAAGAGATTTTGAAGCTAGGTGAAGTTAAAACGATTAATGAAGCAGTTGAAAAAATGGATTTGAGTCGTTCTGCATATTACAAGTACAAAGATTATGTATTCCCATTTTTTGAAATTGCCCAAGGTAAAATCGTTAGTATTTATGTTTCCATGTCTAATGAATCTGGCATGCTATCTAGTGTTTTAAAAGCCATTGCAGAACGGAATGGTAGTATTTTGACAATCAATCAAGATATTCCTTTACAGGGTATTGCAAACAGTAGCATTTCCTTTGAAACGAAAGATTTACAAGGATCATTAGAAGATTTATTATTAGATATTCGCTCTATGAAGGGCATTATTAAGGTAGAAATTTTAGGCCAAGCATAGGCTATTGAAGAGAGTAGGACAATTATGACCACTATAAAAATTGCATTATTAGGTTTTGGTACTGTTGCACAAGGTACATTTAATTTGTTGCAAGATAATGCTGAGTTAATTAGAAATCGTACAGGTGTTAATGTAGAAATTTCTAAAATCTTTGTGCGTAATCCTGATAAATATAGCCATATTACATTGCCTGAAACAGCTCAATATGTAACTGATATTGATGAAGTATTAAAAGATGATTCCATTCAAATGGTTGTGGAATTAATGGGTGGTACAACCTTTGCTAAAGACTGTGTAGAAGGCGCTTTAAAGGCCAAGAAAAATGTAGTAACAGCGAATAAAGATTTATTAGCAGAATCTGGCCCATACCTATTAGATTTAGCTAGCAAAAATGGAGTGGATTTGCGCTTTGAAGCATCTGTATTAGGTGGTATTCCTATCATCCGTACATTATATGAATCCTTAGCGGGCAATCGTATTACTGAGATCATCGGTATTATGAATGGTACGACAAACTTCATTTTAACAAAAATGTCTGAAGAAGGTTTAAGCTATCAAGACGTACTAAAGGAAGCGCAAGATCTTGGTTATGCTGAGGCCGATCCTACAGCAGACGTTGAAGGTCTAGATGCGGCTCGTAAACTTGCTATTCTTGCATCTATTAGTTTCAATCGTCGCATCTTCTTTGAAGATGTATCTGTAGAAGGTATTACGAGCATAGATACAGAAGACATCAAATTCGGTAAAGAATTTGGCTACAATATTAAATTATTAGGCATTGCTAAGGAAACTAGCCAAGGTTTATCTTTAAATGTATACCCTGCATTTATTCCTACAACACATCCTTTAGCATCCGTTCGTGGCTCTTATAATGCTATTTATGTTAAAGGTAATGGTATCGATGATGTAATGTTATATGGTCGCGGTGCTGGTAGCTTGCCTACAGGTAGCTCTGTAGTATCCGATATTATGGAAGTAGCAAAAAATGTTTCGTACAATGAAACAGGTCGTTTGAAACCATTCTATTACGATCAAAAGAACATTTACTCTCCTGGCAAGATTCAATCTAGCTATTACTTGCGTTTAGAAGTAGATAATAAAACAGGTGTATTAGCAAAAATTTCTGCAAAATTAGCAGAACAAAAGATTTCTGTGTTATCCATTGTTCAACGCAATATGGATCCAGAAACTGCGGTTCTTGCAATTGTTACGTCCAAATGTCCTAGATCTTATATTTTAAATCTTATTGATTCCTTTAACAGCTTGCGTTCCGTTAAGTCTGTTAATAGTGTCATTCGTATTATGGAAGCTTAAACTATGAATACCATTCGCGTACAAGTGCCCGCTACTAGTGCCAACTGTGGGCCAGGTTTTGATTGCCTAGGATTAGCGTTAAATCTTTACAATATCTTTAGCTTTACACCAGATTCAAATGCTACTGAATATACATATACCTTTGAAGGTTTCGGTGCCGATATTCTTCGCGCTGAAGACCCTAAAAAGAACCTTATTGGATTTGCTATGGATCAAGTTTTTGCTACTGCTCAAGAGCCGATTCAATACGGACATATTACGTCTGAAACCTTAATTCCACCTTCTCGTGGACTCGGCAGTAGTAGTACAGCCATCGTAGGTGGACTTTTACTAGCTAATGCACTAGTTAAACACCCTCTTACAAAAGAAGAACTATTGGTTATTGCAAACCGTATGGAAGGTCATCCAGACAATGTAGCACCTGCTATTTTTGGTAACTTATGCTGTGCTACTGGTTTAAAAACAAAGGTATTAAATACAGTCATCTCTGTTCCATCGGAATTACATTTTGCTGTTGTGGTACCGGAGGTTATGGTATCCACAGAATATGCACGTTCTGTTTTACCTAATCATGTACCATTTAAAGAGGCTGTCCAAAATGTGAGCCATGCATCTTTATTTGTAACAAGTTTAATTACACATCAATTAAGTAATTTATCTGTTGCATTAGATGATAATTTGCATGTGCCATACCGTAAAACATTGATTCCTTATTGTGATGCAGCCTTTGAAGCTGCTAAAGCAGCTGGAGCATATGGTGCTACTATTAGTGGATCTGGCTCTACTTTGATTGCTTATGTCGATAAAGCACATGTACAAGCTGTAGCAGAAGCTATGGGTACTGTATTTACGTCTAATGGAATTGAAAATAAAACATACTGTTTAGAAGCCGATAGTATAGGAGCGTCAATTATATAGTTTGTGGTATAATTATAGTGTTAGGCATAGTCCATAACTATAATTGGAGGAAACTATGAACAATATGAAAACAACGCTATTATTAGCGACTCTAACGGCCATTTTAGTGGTCTTAGGTGATATGATTGGCGGTAGAAGTGGTATGATGATTATGTTTGTTATATCCATGGGCATGAATTTTATGTCCTATTGGTATAGCGACAAAATCGTTTTAGCACAATATAATGCACAACAAGTTACTGCTCAATCTAACCCAAAACTATATGCTATGGTAGAACGTTTGGCTAAGAATGGTAACTTACCGATGCCAAAGGTGTATATCATTCCAAGTGATGTACCTAATGCGTTTGCTACAGGTAGAAATCCAAGTCATGCAGCGGTAGCTGTTACAGAAGGTATTCAACGTCTATTAACTGATGATGAGCTAGAAGGTGTTCTAGGTCACGAATTAACACATGTTAAAAATCGTGATACCTTGATTAGCACGATTGCCGCCATGATGGCAGGGGCTATTTCTATGATTGCCCATGTGCTTCAATTCTCGGCTATATTTGGTCGTTCAGATGACCGTGAAGGCTCTAACCCGTTAGAGTTAATAGGCGCCATAGTTATTGCACCTATTGCAGCAGGACTCATTCAAATGAGTATTTCTCGGGCTCGTGAGTT
Organism: Veillonella sp.; assembly: GCA_019419725.1. GTDB lineage: Bacteria > Bacillota > Negativicutes > Veillonellales > Veillonellaceae > Veillonella. Next base: position 22,124 of record DXZL01000012.1, read on the forward strand.
TTTAGCTGATGAAGGGGGCGGAGAGATGTGTCGAAATCCATTGGCTTTAGCATCTGCCCTCGCTAAAATTGACTACTATTCAAAACATGGTGCATTGCCAAATGCAAGTAATGCAACAGCCCATATGTTTATCATCAACCCTATGGTTGGTATTGGTGAAAGCTTGAGCAATCTTTTTAGTACACATCCTCGTACAGAGGAACGTATTGCAAAATTGAAACAACAAGCAATGAATCCTAAATATAAAGAGAAAGCATTATTTTAATTAATATCTACAGGAGGATATCATGCAAGAAACATTAGTTTTAATCAAACCAGATGCAGTTAAGCGTCAATTAAGTGGTGAAATTCTTAGCCGTTATGAACGTAAAGGTCTTGTAATTAAAGCATTAAAACTTCTACAAGTACCTCGTGAATTAGCTGAAGAGCATTATGCAGAGCATAAAGAGAAACCATTCTTTGGTGAATTAGTAGATTTCATCACATCTGGTCCAGTTCTTGCTTTCGTATTGGCCGGAGATAATGCTATAGTATCCGTACGTGCGTTAAACGGTGCAACAAATCCTGTAGATGCTGCCCCTGGTAGTATTCGTGGTGACTATGCCTTAACAATGGATGCCAACGTAGTGCATGCTTCTGACTCTCCAGAGGCTGCTGCTCGTGAAATTCATCTTTGGTTCCCAGAATATAAATAATCTCAAGGTTGAGATCCTGTAGCTTTTCTTTCTACATTTATGTATATCTATAGGAGGTAATACATATGGCAAGTAGTGTTTACACTAAAACAGGTGATGCTGGTACAACTGGTTTATATACCGGTGAGCGAGTACCTAAATCCTCTTTACGCGTAGAAGCTTATGGTACAATCGATGAATTACAAGCTTTTCTAGGCT
>DXZL01000120.1 GCA_019419725.1 Veillonella sp.
ATAAAAGAAAACCCCGTATCGATCCGACTTACGAGGTCAAGGCCCTAGGCCGCAGACCTGATACGTATGGAGGAGAGATGCGGGGTTTCTTTTATCACTTGGTTTAGAAAAGTGAATTATATTTTGTTGTACCGTCCAGTGAACGTAAATTTTCTGTTTCCAGAAAATTATACGTTCATATTAGCTGCTTTACGCACATAGAACCAGTAGCATACTGCTACAGTTACGATGTTGAAGGCTAACAATACAGCAAAGGCTGGGTGAATATTGCCAAACATGGAATATACAAAGCCGAAGATTTTAGGTGTAATGAAGGCACCGTATGCAGCTACGGCAGCAACGAAACCTGTAATTAAAGAGGAAAGCAATGGATTACCGAATACGTGAGGAATCATACGGAATGTAGCACCAGTTGCGAAGCCACAGCATACGAATGTCAACACGGACATAGCAAAGAAGAATGGGAAGTTGTGCATATCTACGCCAACTGCAATTAGAGCTGTTGTAGCACATAGTCCGAGAAGGCTTACAAAGGTAACTTTTGTACCGCTGTTAATTTTGTCTGCTAACCAACCACCTACAGGGCGAAGTGCACCTGCTACAAGTGGACCTACGAATGCGATAGAAGCAAATGGTACTTCTGGGAATTCTTTACCTACTAATAGACCAAGTGCTGCTGCATAACCAGAGAAAGCACCGAAGGAACATGTATAAAGTAATGTAAGTGCCCAAGTGTGTTTGTTACCAAAGATTTGTACTAGATTTTTAGGATTTGGTTTTTCTAGAGGTAAGTTATCCATGAATCGTGTCATAAGTGCAAGGATAACAACGAGTGGTACGATCCACATGAAAGCTGCATTGGCAAGGTATACTGCGTTTCCTTTGATGATAGCTGGTGTTACACCGAATACGCTACCTAGTGCAGCAGAACCCATAGCGAATGGAGCCAAGAAGTAGATTACGGAAATACCAAGGTTACCAACACCGCCGTTGATACCAAGAGCAGTACCTTTTTCGGATTTAGGGAAGAAGTTGCCAATGTACGCCATGGAGGACGAGAAGTTGGCGCCCGCTAAACCGATAAGGGCAGTCAAAATCATGAATGTCGTATAAGAAGTTGTTGTATCTTGAACGGCAAAGCCAAGCCATACAACAGGAACTAATAAAATAAGTGTGGAAATAAATGTCCAGTTCTTACCACCGATTAAGGCTGGCATGTAGGTATATACAAAACGTAATGTAGCACCTACAAGACCTGGTAATGCGGCTAATGTAAATAATTGATCTGTTGTAAAGTTAAAGCCAGCGCCATTTAGTTGTGCTGCAATGGTTGCCCATAAATACCATACACAGAATGAAAGGGTTAATGCAATTGTGGATATAACCAAGTTTTGTTTAGCGATTTTTTTACCAAACTTTTCCCAAAATTCTGGATTTTCTGGTTGCCAATTAGCCACAATTTCGCTACGGCTTGCCCCTACTTGAGGCATTTTTAGTTCGCTCATTTTGAACTTCTCCTTACTGAAAAACTATACATGCAATGAAGACATGGATGATACAATTATCAGTCAATGTATATGAATATTGCAATCTATGGAATTTCTATAGAAAATATTCGAATTACTTAGAAAACTGAGTTATAATTATTGTATCAACAAAATTTGCAATGTCTTATATCACAAATATATTATATATTGTAAAAATTTTTGTGAATGTGACATAAAACACACATATTCTGAAATTAATAAGTTATAATAATCTTATATATACAAAAAAGTATATAATACATGTACTTTTACTATAAATAGATTAGTATAACTAATGGATTTTATTTTAAAAGTACAATGGAGTGGTGAAGGTATGGATGAAAATTTAATTAACCAATTACTTGCTTTGCCGGGCGAGGAACTCCATCTTAAAAAAGGTGATTTTCTCTTCCACGAGGGGGACAAGGCAGAACACTTTTACGTAGTGTTAAAAGGTAGAATGAGCATTAAGAAATTCGAATCTAGTGGGCACATTTTTGCGTTGCGTCTAGTAGGACCGAATAATGTAATTGGTGAGGTTCCGTTGTATGAGGAGAACACAAAAACATACGTGTTCAACGCCATCGCTCGGGAGGATTGCACTGTTTATTCCATTCGCTATGATTTGTTAGAATCAGCCATTGCAAAAGATCATTCATTGGCTATTGCAATGATGCAAATCTATACATTACATATGCGGCGTCAACAGGCAAAATACCGAGACTTGCTGTTATACGGCAAGAAGGGAGCATTTTATTCTACCTTGTTGCGCTTAGCCAATAGTTATGGTGTGAAGCGCGAGGATGGTATCTTTATCGATATCGCTTTAACAAATCAAGAGCTAGCTGAATTTGCTGCCACATCAAGAGAAAGTTTAAATCGCATGCTAAGTGAGTTGCGTAAGTTGGGCTATGTAGCCTATGACAAACACCATCTAGTAATCTGTGATTTTGATGCTTTAATCGGATTGCTTGATTTAGAGGTTGATAATATAGACCCTAATATTAGTAATATCGAATAACAGTATTTTCTCCCTTGTGTTAGCTCAGCTAGCACAAGGGATTTTTTTGTAGTTTTGAAGGAGGACACGAGATGAGCTTGTTGTCTCAAAAGTTTAAGTTTCTTCGGAAGAAGAACGTATCTCCAAGCGGCCATCAAATAACTGAAGATGGCGGTCGCGAGTGGGAAAATTTTTATCGTGACCGTTGGTCTTACGATAAAGTTGTCCGCACAACGCATGGCGTAAACTGTACTGGTTCTTGTAGCTGGAATATCTACGTTAAGAATGGTGTTGTAGCGTGGGAAAATCAGGCGATTGATTACCCTGAAACACCAGATGATATGCCGGATTACGAACCACGTGGATGCCCTCGTGGCGCAACATTCTCTTGGTATCTCTATAGCCCATTGCGCGTAAAATATCCATATGTGCGCGGCGAATTGGCTGAGCTTTGGAGAGAAGCTAAAAAACATGCTAAGAACCCAATCGAAGCTTGGAAATCTATCGTAGAAGATCCTGAAAAAGCGAAGAAATACAAATCTGCCCGTGGTATGGGTGGCTTTGTGCGCTCCACATGGGATGAAGCGACAGAAATTACTGCCGCATCCTTATTATATACTGCAAAAACATACGGCCCTGACCGCAACGCAGGCTTCTCTGTAATTCCAGCGATGTCCATGTTGTCCTATGCAGCAGGTGCTCGTTTCCTTAACTTAATGGGTGGTACACCATTGTCCTTCTATGACTGGTATGCCGATTTACCACCTTCTAGCCCTCAAGTTTGGGGTGAACAAACTGATACACCTGAATCTGGTGACTGGTACAATGCTGGTTACATCATGACTTGGGGTTCTAACGTACCGTTGACTCGTACGCCAGATGCTCACTTCTTAACAGAGGTTCGTTACAAAGGTACTAAAGTAGTATCCGTATCCCCTGACTATGCGGAATCTACAACTTCTTCCGATGCTTGGCTCAATGTAAAAGCCGGTACTGATGCGGCTCTTGCTATGGCAATGGGCCACGTAATCTTAAAAGAATACTACATCGACAAGGAAACTCCATACTTCAAAGAGTATGCTAAAGAGTTCACAGATATGCCATTCCTTGTACGCGTTGAAGAAATCAACGGCACAGTTCAACCAGGCCGCTTCTTGAATGCTAAGGACTTGGGTCGCCAAGAAGAAGGCGCTGACTTCCAAATGGTATTGATCGATGAAACAACAAATGAAATCGTTATTCCTAATGGTACAATGGGCGAACGTCACACAAATCCACAAAAATGGAATTTACGCCTTGAAAACCGCGATACAGGGGCTAAAATCGATCCTCGCTTATCCGTGTTTGAACAACGTGAAGATGTGACTGTTGTTAAGTTGCCATACTTTGGCGATGAAGAGCACGAAGGCGTAATTGAACGTGCTATTCCTACAATTACAGTACAAACTGTAGATGGTCCTGTAAAAGTAACTACTGTATATGACCTTATTCTTGCTAACTATGGTATCGACCGTGGTATCGGTGGTGAAGTGGCAACATCTTATACAGATGACACTCCTTACACACCTACATGGCAAGAAAAAATTACTGGTGTAAAAGCAGATATCGCTATTGCCACAGCTCGTGAATTTGCAGATAATGCAGAAAAAACTAAAGGTCGCTCCATGATTATCATGGGTGGTGGTATTAACCACTGGTACCATGCAGATATCATTTACCGTACAATCTTGAACCTCATCATGTTCTGTGGTACAGAAGGTGTTAACGGTGGTGGCTGGGCTCACTACGTAGGTCAAGAAAAACTTCGTCCTGTTGAAGGCTGGGGCGGCATCATGACAGCTAACGACTGGAGTAAAGCTCCTCGTTTGCAAAATGGTACATCTTGGTTCTACTTTGCTACAGAACAATACCGTTCTGATTGCATCGATTTGGCAGACCGCGTATCTAAATTAGCTAAGCCTCGTTACCGTCACCCTGGTGACTACAACGTATTGGCTGCACGTTTAGGCTGGTTGCCATCTTACCCTACTTTCAATAAAGGCAGCCAAGCCTTGATTAACGACGCTCGTGCAGCGGGTGCTAGTACAGAAGCAGAAATCAACCAATATGTGGCGCAAGCGTTGAAAAACAAAGAATTAC
>DXZL01000121.1 GCA_019419725.1 Veillonella sp.
AATACTCATCAAACAATGATTGTAGAGCCTAAAAAACCCGATAATTATACTGAATAAAAAAAGAAGCGAAGGAAACCCTTCGCTTCTTTTTATTTATATTATTGGTTTTCTTCTGTACGTTGTTCAGTTTGTTTCAAACTTTCACGATTTTGACGTAAGCTTTCCAATGTTTTCTCTAAGTTGTTTTCCACATATTTAAGAACATCACCAGCATATTGAATAGAGCTAGATTTCAATTCTGCAGAGGATTGGTTAGCTGCATTGATAATTTGATTGGCTTGTTCTTGCGCTTGTTTTACAAGTTCGCTTTCAGCAGTTAATTTAGCAATGTAGTCTTTTGCTTGATCAATTAAAGTTTCAGCTTGACGTTGAGCATCAGCTAATACTTTATCTTTATCAGCTACAATACGACGAGACTCTTCAAGTTCCAATGGTAAGGACTCTTGAATAGAATCAATAATACGCATAATTTCGTCTTCCTCAACCATACGTTTTGTAGTCATAGGAATACGGCTGCTAGATTCAATAAGAACCTCTAAATCTTCTAATAATTTTTCTGTTTTCATACAATTCACCCCTATTTATTATGGACCGTATTAAAGCGTTCTTCAAGTTTTTCCTTAACATCATCCGGAACTAACCCATCTAGCTTACCGCCAAATTTTGCAAGTTCACGAATACCTGTGGAGCTGACGAAAGAGTATTTATTATTAGTCATAATAAATACAGTTTCAATATCGTCATCTAAATATTTTGCAAACAAAGCACGTTGAAATTCATATTCAAAGTCACTTAACGCGCGCAAACCACGAATGATTATAGAAGCATTCTTAGATTTAACATATTCGTTAAGCAACCCCCCTGTACAATCAATCTCAACATTAGGAATATGTTTGACAGAATTTCGAATCATCTCAACCCGTTCTTCCATGGTAAACAAGGAATTTTTATTCGGATTAGAGCTAACAGCAATGATTAATTTATCAACTAATCGACTGCCACGTTCAAAAATATCAACATGTCCATTTGTAACTGGGTCAAAACTACCCGGACACACACCTATACGCACAGGTTTAGCTCCTTTCAGCTGTGTTTACAAAATAGGAAACCATCGTATAACCAAATTTCTGTTCTTTTATACATTCCCATGATTCAGGCAAGGAAAATGCCTCGTCCTTATGGTGTTCTAATAATAAAACACCGTCAGGCTTTAATAAATCATAGGTCACAACCAAATCTATGGTGTCTTGTATAAATCCATTTTCATATGGTGGATCAGAAAAAATATAATCGAACTGTTGTCCCATTATATAGTTTTTTAATTGTGAAAGTTTCCTCGGAATGATTTCTAACCGATCTTCCACATGGCAGTGTTTAGCATTCTCTAAAATCAATTTTCCTGTTTTAAAGTCTACCGCTACTGCATGTGCTGCACCACGACTTAAGGCTTCAATAGCTACTGCACCTGTACCAGAAAATATATCTAATACACGAGTACCAAATATACCTCTATTAGATAATACATTAAACACACTTTCACGAACACGATCAAGTGTAGGTCTTGTATCTACCCCTTTAGGTGCTTTTATAGTATGTCCCTTTGCAGTTCCGCCAATAATTCGCATACAACCCTCACAAGATTATACTCATTAATTATAGTATATAAATAACCAAATTAAAAGTATCTTTTATTTATGATACTTCAATTTTAATATCTCGTCCCATCAATTCAGCTAATGCCAAAGCTGGAGATTTTTCTTCATATAAAACTTCATATAAAGCCTTAGTTATAGGCATTTCAATATGATGTTCACAGGCCATCTTATAAACAATGTCCGTAGCAAAAAAGCCTTCTACAACCATATTCGTATGATTAATGATATAGTCCATTGTTTTTCCATCTGCTAATTGTTGACCAGCGGCTCGGTTACGGCCATGTGGACTCATACAAGTGGCAATCAAATCACCCATACCAGCAAGACCAGCATAGGTTTCCTTTTGTGCGCCCAAAGCTACACCAAAACGAGTCATCTCATGTAAACCACGTGTTAAGAGTAAAGCTTTACAGTTATCACCTAACTTCAAGCCGTCAACGATCCCTGCGGCAAGAGCAATAATATTCTTCGTAGCCCCAGCTAATTCAACACCAGTAATATCGGTATTTGCATAAATCCTAAAGTTTTGACTACATAATGTTTTCTGTAACATAGTGGCCACTTCAAGATTTTCTGTACTCAATACAGAGGCAGCAGGCAAATCACGACCAATTTCTTCAGCATGATTTGGACCAGATAGAACAGCGAGATGACATCCTACAGGACCTAGAACCTCTCGCATAACTGTAGTCAATAACTTACCAGTAGTACGTTCTACACCTTTTGAGCACAGTATATAGGATTGATCTTTATGCGCATATGGTTTAAGAGACTCTAAGCTAGTACGTACATGTACAGACGGTGTAACCATTAGAACTATATCAGCCTCTTTAATACAAGTACCAAGATCTGAGCTATATAGTAATTCCTTTGGTAATGTTACTCCGGGTAAGTACTCTTTATTCTCTAAATCTTCTGCTAATTGTTTAGCAAATTCTGGGCGTCGACAATATAAAGTTGTAGTATTTCCAGCTAATACGGATTTAATAGCAAGAGCAGTACCCCAGCTACCAGAGCCGACAACAACAACATTCATAGATTAATCCTTTTTGATACGTTCTACTTTTAACTCATTACCTGCTAGTAAACGTTTAATATTATCCCAATGTCGAACAATGACAAATAAAGCTGCCAAAGCGCCAAAGCCTACGAACCAATAAGATTCTCCTGTAAAATACATTAAAATTGGTACTAAAGCTGCTGCTATAATAGATCCTAGTGATACGAGCTTAGTAAAATAGACAATCACGCCCCATACCAAGAAGGCAATCAAAGCCACTAATGGTGATAAAGCAATTAGAACTCCTAGTCCTGTAGCTACCCCACGACCACCTTTAAAGCCTAAGAAAATAGACCAGTTATGGCCCATCATAGCAAGGATACCACCTAAGATCATATACATAGGTCCATAAGAGGACAACAATACAACCCCAGCTGCCCCTTTTAAAGCATCACAGAGAAATACTGGTAATGCAGCTTTTAGACCTATAACGCGATACGTATTAGTAGCACCTATATTTTTAGAACCGTATTGACGTACATCTGTATTAAAGAAGGTCTTGCCAATAATTAGGCCACTAGGAATTGAACCAATAAGGTATGCCAACACAGCATATACAATAATCATAATATCCATTAGTCTTCATCATCTCGTTTCTTACCACGCAATACTAAACGAATTGGTGTTCCTTCAAAACCGAAAGACTCACGCAATCTATTTTCTAAGAAACGCATATATGAGAAGTGAATTAACTCTGGTTCATTTACAAACAAAATAAATGTAGGTGGTTTAACACTAGCTTGCGTCATATAGTAAATTTTTGGAATTCTGCCATTACGAGAAGGTACAGGATTTACTGTTTGAGCATCTTGTAACAATTGATTTAATGTACCTGTAGACACACGGCGATATTGTTGTTCAGAGACAAATTTCAACATATCAGCCAAGCGATGAATGCGTTGTTTAGTCAATGCAGATGCAAAAAGAATCGGTGCAAATTGTAAGAAACCTAATTCATCATAAATATCTTCAGTAAAGCGCAATGTTGTTTTGTCATCTTTTTCAATAAGATCCCATTTATTAACAACAATAATTACACCCTTACCTGCTTCATAAGCATAGCCAGCAATTTTCTTATCTTGTTCTGTAACACCATCTTGCGCATCAAGAACAAGAACGACGATATCTGAACGGTCTACAGAGCGCAAGGAACGAACAATACTATATCGTTCAACAGCTTCTTCGATTTTAGACTTACGACGCATACCTGCTGTGTCAATAAGAACAAACTTTTGATCGCCATGAGTCCAATATGTATCGATAGAGTCACGTGTTGTGCCTGCTACATCAGATACGATTACACGATCTTGACCCAATAAGGCATTAGTCAAAGAAGATTTGCCTACATTAGGACGACCAATAACTGCGACATGAATGGTATCTTCGTCATCAACATTTGTCCCAACTGGAGGGAAATGTTTAACCGTATCATCTAATAAGTCGCCTAAATTCATTAAGTTCTTAGCGGAAATACCGATAGGATCGCCTAAGCCAAGATTGTAGAATTCATAAATATTAGGTTCCTGATTAACACTGTCAATTTTGTTAACAACTAATACTACAGGTTTACCACTAGCACGTAAGATATTAGCTACCTCTTCATCAGCAGGTACAATACCTTGTTTGCCATCTACCACAAATAAGATTACATCTGCCTCTTCAATAGCCAATTCAGCTTGTAATCGCATCATCTTAGGAATGACATGACTATTATCTGTAATAAATTCGATGCCGCCTGTATCGATCATTGTAAATTCACGATTTAACCACTCTGCGTCAAAGTAAATACGATCCCGTGTTACACCAGGGATATCTTCAACGATAGAGATCCGTTTATTAACAATGGCATTAAAAAGTGTAGATTTCCCTACATTTGGACGACCTACAACGGCCACTAATGGTTTTGCCATAGTTTCACCTCATTATCTAATCTAATACATTACTA
>DXZL01000122.1 GCA_019419725.1 Veillonella sp.
GCAACAGGTACAACACCTAAAATGCTTACTAATGAAAAAGAAATCTTGCCTATCGGTTATGGTGCAATGTTAACAGAAGGCTTCATCGCTATGATGGCGTTGATTGCTGCCACTGCATTGCATCCAGATGATTACTTTGCAATTAACTCCACAGTTGAGTCTTTCAAAGCTTTAGGCCTTAAAGTTCATGAATTACCAGCATTGTCCGCAATGGTTGGTGAAGACTTGATGCACCGTCCTGGTGGTGCCGTATCCCTTGCAGTAGGTATGGCTCATATCTTCTCCAGATTGCCTAACATGGATCACTTGATGGGTTACTGGTATCACTTCTGTATCATGTTCGAAGCATTGTTCATCATGACTTTGATCGATGCTGGTACTCGCGTAGGTCGTTACTTGCTTCAAGAATTATTAGGTCATTTCCATCCTAAATTCAACGACCAACACTGGACTCCTGGTGTTTATGGTTGTGCAGCTTTGATTTGTATCTTGTGGGGCTACCTAGTTCTACAAGGTAACATCGGTATTATTTGGCCTCTATTCGGCGTATCTAACCAATTATTAGGTACTATGACATTGGCTGTAGGTACTACTGTTATCATGCGACTTGGCCGCAAACGTTATGCATGGGTAACAGGTATTCCTTGTATCCTCATGGCTATCGTTGCTATTGCTGCAGACTTTGAAAACGTATTTAATAGCTATATCCCAGCGGGTAAATGGATCCTAGTAGCATTCAGTGCTGCCATGTTCCTTATGATTCTTATCGTATTAGTAGAAGCTGTACGCAGCTGGATTCGCTTGTCCAATATTCCTCAAGATTATCGTACACAAGCTGAAATCGAAGCTGAAAGTCTTGTAAAATACGGTAAACAAGCAAAAGCATAACATCTTAAAGATTAAATAGAAAAGACGAGGTTTAACCTCGTCTTTTCTATTTCTTTTTTCTAGATAATGCTTTATAGCCTTATTATTTTTAAAGATTAGTGGAGCTATTTTATTTTAATGGGACACTCCTTTCAATATTCAGGCCGATATGTTTTGGGGCCCCATTAAAATAAAAATATAAATGCATCATGATATAATAATGCTATGAAATATTACATACGTTCCTATTGGACAAAATATAAACAATTGTATAAGAAAGGCCTAAAAGGCATTGCTGCTTTTCTTGCCATTGGAGCGATTATTTTCTTTGTATTGGCTACAATAGCGAGTCGTGGGATGGGTGTTATCTTCAACGAGGTTATGGCGCGACAAACGATGATGCGTGGTTCTGTAACCGTAGAGAGTTTAACTGCAACGCCGTGGGGGACATTATCCTTTACCGATTTGGTGTGGAAGGATCCTGAAGGTCGTGAATTGCTCACCGTTCCCAGTGGTAAGATACGCGTTAATATGTGGGACGTAGTCACTCGTAACTTTAAGGCTTCTGCCATAAACGGAATCGAGCTAAATGATGCGACCATTGTAGTCGATTTAGATGATAACAACCGGCTCGACTTCGTGCCTGCCTCACCTGATGTGAATAAGCCTCTTGATGAGGTGGAGCCGCGACCTAAGCCGCCTAAAAAGACGACGCAAGATCGGCAAGAGGAATTGGCTAAAAAGGTTCGTAATTTTAATTGGGAAGGTCAACATTTGGACCTTACCATTACACTTAGAAATAATCAGCTAGAAATCTTTCAGAAAAATCGTCACTATGTGATGAAGAATGTAGAGGCTAAAATCCATCTTGATAGTAAGCGCGCTATTCGCATTGATATGGAAACCGGTAAGTTTGGTGGAACCGCTATTGGTGATGGAATGACACTAAAAGGTCGCGTTGATTTAAAGGATGTGTTAAAGCATCGCATGCCTCAGTTAGATTTACAGTTTGATGTGAAAGGTGTGGACCCCGCCTCTCTTGGTTTTGGCGATGATATTCACGATGCTATGACCTTGCTGACGCGAGTAACTGGTGATTTTAATCGACCGTTGGCTAAAGGCCGTGTAACGATGCCTATTTTACGTATTCCTGCGCTTACCTTTGAAAACGTAGTGGGTGATGTGACGTACCAAGATGGCATTTTAAATTTTGAAAATGTTAATGCTAATGTATATAGTGGCAAATTAGAGGCAAAAGGTGTATATAATCTAGATACAAGAGCCTATACAATTACAGGCGTAGCCAAGGATTTAGATAGTAGTGTAGCCCTTAAAACACCTGAGTTCGTTGTGCCCGTATCGGCTAATTTGAACTTTAAAAGCGAAGGTAAGCCTCGTGATATGGAGGTATGGGGGAATTTCTGGTCTGGTGAAGGTCATTATATGCTCATTCCAATTAAAAATATTACAGGAAACTTTCACAATAAGGGACGTCATTTATCCTTTAGTGATGTGACAGTGAATACGAATATTACGACCATTTCTACAGATGCGTTGCGTATCGATAATGGGCAGCTCACCATGGGGCCTCTTAACATTACATCTCATGGGGGTAGTAATTTTATCCTTTACGACGAATCCTTCGATGAGATCGATGAGAATATGGATCGGATTAAAGCTGGCATGAAGCAAGCTGGCGAAAATAGCAAACGTGCATCTGAGTCGTCTAAAGATCTCGATAACTTTAAGCCTCCTGAGGATTTAAAAGCATCCTTTGATAATGTAAAACGCCAAATGGATGGGGTGAAAGATGCTTTCAAAGGTATCAAAATAAAGTGATAAATGAAATATAAATGATATTAACTCTCTTTCATTGTGCGTTTATGTAGATAGTTTATAATAAATCTCCGTTATCATAATTTTTGATAAAATACTTTTATGTTATTTGGAGGTTTTTTATGAAAGCATCAAAACAATTCTCTATCGTTTTGGCAGCAGCTGTACTTGCTTTTGGCGCTGTTACAGTAGCACCACAACAAGCAGACGCTTCTTATGGCTACAAATATACTGATTCCCAACGTCCACCAGTATCTACTCCAACAGGTTATGTTAATCCAGCCATGGGTTCTACAGTAACTGTTACAGATCCTGCACCTACTACAAATAAATTAACTACTCCTAAAGCTAGTACTACTATTGAAAACATTACTGTGACTAATGTTGCACCAAATTACTCTGATTACAATGATATTGCAGCATACTCTCTAGCAGTAGCTGACTATTTCATGGCGAAGATCATGGCTATATATGGTAGTGGTAATACAGCACTTAACCGTTATGGTTTTGGCAGATAATATAGCCATCAAATTTAGTAAAACTAATTTTGAATAACTATATACGTTATACAAATAAAAAGGTCCCGTATGGAACCTTTTTATTTGTATAAATTTTTCGATGCGTTGAGAGCTTGTTTAACAATCTCTTAGCTTCGCTTATCGATCTAATCCGTTAGCGCGTTGGTATTCAGATTTATCTGTAGATTGAGCTTGATCGTCTGTAGTTACAGTATCTTTAGCTAAGGATTTCTTAATTTTAATAAGAGGTTTTTCCGTAGCCTTTGGACCTTCTTTTTTCTTTACATCATTTTGAGATGGTGGCAAGAATGTGTTGAGTTCATTCTTGTGAGATACCTCTGTGTTTGTAGTAGACGCTAATTGTGCGCGTTGAGGGGCGATGAAGATTTCATCCTTCGTAACTTTTACATCGTTCAACAATAATTTGAATACTTGTGGTTTTACAAAGATAGTACCATCTACCTTGCGAGCTGCAGGCAAGAAGGATTCAGTAGTATCAAGGTTAATGATTTTTAATTTACCATGACGTACAACTTCTGCAGAATCTGGTTGGATGGCTAGTGTAGCAATGTTCATGTCTACTAATGCTGTTTTAGTAGGCTCATCCCATGCTACTTTATAGCCTAATGCTTCAGATACTTGGCGCAATGCTACGAGCGGTTGACCATCTACATAGATTACATTTTGCTGACCATTAATAGGCTCAACAACCTTGCCATCTACATTGATATGATGGGCAGTTGTAACAGATGCAGGCTTTTCAAGGTTCATAGCTGGACCTGGATTCTCCATGCCAATAGCCGCTTGTGCAGGTTGTGCCGTGCCAAATGTGAAAGCTAATGCACCTACAGCGATGCTAGATAAAATAAGCTGTTTTAATTTCATAAGTGACCTCCATAAGGTATTATATCGTTCTGAATAAACTAACATTACCAAATGTATATGAATATTTTATTATAAATTTTAATTTTGTACAATCTATATGTGAGCGCAATATAATTGAACTAGAGTATGGGGATAGGATAGTTTATTCAGAGACATAGGATGAACTGGTCATTTAACTATAGTCTGAAATCGTTTATCTCTATAAGTAGTGTATTCTTTTATATGCTATAATTAAGTGTTACATGAATTATTCAATATATTTAATTATAGAGTTCTAGAAGATATAGAAAGAGGTTCTTTATGGCATCCGGCAGATCTGAAAAAGAGTTACAAGGGGTAACGATGTTAGGTCACAAGACCGATTACCCAACTGATTATGCACCACAGGTGTTAGAGGCGTTTGATAATAAGCACCCTGACAATGATTACTTCGTTAAGTTTAATTGCCCTGAGTTCACAAGCTTGTGTCCTATGACAGGTCAACCAGACTTTGC
>DXZL01000123.1 GCA_019419725.1 Veillonella sp.
CTATCAAATACCATTCTATTAATAATAACTTTATTATCAGAAAATTGTTTTATAATTCTATTTATTTCATTATTAATAGAGTTATTATCAAATTTATCAATATTTATATCCAAAATATCAACCTCATTTCCCATGAATATGTTCCTTTAGTTTATTTAATTCTTCACTAAAATCTATTTTATTTTTTTCCATCGCTTCGTTTATTACCTCTAATTCAGTACTAAACATTTTTCTCCGATTTTGAATTTTATACAACATCAATTCTTTTTGAGTCCTAATAATATTGGACTGTGTCCCGACATATAGCCCTTTCATTGCTACTAATTTTGATACATCTCTATTTAATATTTTTTTCGCAATTTCTTGTGGATTACTTTTATCAATTGAATTAATTAAAAGACTTCTATCCTCAATTTTCATTAATACACGAGTTATACTCTTTGTTAAACTTACTTGATCTGGTATAAGTATACTAGCTCTCCATATAATTACTGAACTAATACATTTCTTAATCAATTCATTAGCAAATATTATCCTATCTTCAGATGCATACATTTCTAATAATTTACCATATACTAGACAACCTCTAAGAATCTCAACTACAAGATCTAACTCGCTTTTACTCAACAAAAATTCATTAGCTAGGATAGCTAATCTTCTATTTACAATTTCAACAAGTTTAATAGCATCATCTTCTATAAATTGATTTAGTAATCTTCTCATAGCTTCTGAGCTTAAACCTGTACCTATAATACCACCAATAATAATTCCTACAGGTCCTAATGGTACTAGCAATGCACCTACTATACTTCCGCCTATCAGACCACTAACTAATGTTGTAACTTCTTTAAAAAGCTGTTTTCCTGATATTTTTCCTTGTGCATAATGCCAAATATCATTGCTACTTAACACTAATACAGTAATTACTTGAGTTATAAAATTACCTCTCAATAGTTTAGCCAAGTTTTTACTTGCTGCAGCACCATAGATAGGAGCACCATCTCTTATCGCAGCAAGTAATTGTTTTCTAATAGTACTAGGCAGTAACTTAACAAGCTCATTAGAAGGTTTGATTAATAAATTACTTACTCCGGTTTTTGTAACTTGAGATGTTACAACAGAGGTCACAAAAGTAATGCCACCTGCTTGTATCCCAGAATACATAGCCATATCTATTGCAGTATCTAAGTCTTCACCGTTCCATAAAGCTTTAGCTAAAATAATAGTTGATGAAATACCGGCTGCACTAAGACCAATAACAGCACCGTGAGCAGCATCAAATATAAGCGATTCTACTGTTCCAGCCTTTGCAATATTGATTGCCTGTTTTAATGTAATATTCCCTTTCCTAATAATTTTTGATGCATCCTTAGGATTTTTACACCCAGGTACTTGTCCATTTCTAATTTTTTCTTCCATTATACGAATAGCTTCTTCATATTGATCAGATGGAACTTCTAATTGCATTGGATTTCCATTACAATCTAAATAACGATATTTACCATCCTTAAAGCCTGAATTTACGGAAGCTTTAGCATTTTGGCAATATTTTGTTTGTATTAATTGACCATCAACAATCCGATCTGGACCATTCTTAGCATTATCATCTCCAAGTATTTCAGCATTTCTTCCATTTATATTGTCATATAAATTATTTCCTTGTTCCGCAGCATACCCATGACCTTGTCTGCCATTAAATCTGAGTAGCTTATCATTATGAACTATTATTTCATTTTGACTATAATATAAGTCTTCTTTCTTTTTCTTATCCTTCATGATATCCCCTTACATTTTATCTTTACAGAAAAGATATACATTATTATATTAATTATACCATTTCTTCATTTGATATTCATTTTTAACATTTGTTTCTTTTTAACATATTTAAATATGATTTGTAAGAACATTATATTAATAACAGTACGTATTTTTTTTCACATAAAAAAGCCGCCCAACGTAAGTTGAGCGGCTTTCACCATTCTATTCAGAATTGTATGTAGTTTACATTGTACCAGTGCTACCGATACCACCTGTACGTACACCTGTTGCATCGTCATCATTTGTGAGTAAGTATTTAGAGAATATACCTTGTGCAACGCGTTCGCCTTTTTCAAGGGTAACGGTTTCGTTGCCAAAGTTTAGGAGGGCAATCATGATATGACCTTCGTTGTCCTCATTATTGTAGTAATCGCTATCGATGATACCTGTGCTATTCACAAGTGCAAGATGGCGTTTAATAGCCATGCTAGAACGAATATGGATAGCAAGATATTCATCGTAAGCCATGAAGGCTTTAAGCCCTGTTGGAACGAGTACTACTTGACCTGGTTCTAATGTAACAGATTCAGCACATTCAATATCATAGCCTGCGCTTTCTGTTGTTTTACGTGTTGGTAAATTGATATCTTGTTCTTCAAAAGCAGAAACTACTTCAAAGCCACGAATATCCATGTAACACCTCTTATTTTAAACAATCTTTACGGGACAAGTTGATACGGCCTTGTTTATCGATTTCGATAACTTTTACCATAATCTCATCACCAACATTTACTACATCTTCAACATTTTCAACGCGTTCTTTTGCAAGCTTGGAAATGTGTACAAGACCTTCTTTACCTGGTAATACCTCTACAAAAGCACCAAATGCCATCAAACGAGTTACTTTACCAAGGTATACTTCACCTACTTCAACCTCTTTAGTAAGGTTTTCGATGATTTGTTGAGCTTTAGCAGCACCTTCTTGGTCTACAGAAGCAATGAATACTGTGCCATCATCTTCGATGTCAATTTTAGCGCCTGTTTCATCGATGATACCACGAATTACTTTACCACCAGAACCGATTACATCGCGAATCTTGTCTGGATCAATTTTCATTGTAATAATACGTGGAGCGTATTGAGACATTTGTTGACGTGGTTCAGCAATTGTATCAAGCATAATACCCATAATGTGCATACGGCCTTTATGAGCTTGTTCTAATGCTTCATGAAGGATTTCACGGGACAAGCCGGAAATCTTGATATCCATTTGAATAGCAGTTACGCCTTTTGCTGTACCTGCCACTTTAAAGTCCATATCACCAAGAGCATCTTCCATACCTTGGATATCTGTTAAGATTGTGTAGTGCTCACCTTGAGTTACAAGACCCATTGCAATACCAGCTACAGGAGCTTTAATAGGTACACCAGCATCCATCAAGGATAAAGTGGAACCACATACGGATGCCATGGAGCTAGAACCATTGGATTCCAATACTTCAGATACTAAGCGCAATGCATATGGGAATTCTTCTTCACTAGGAATGACAGGTACCAATGCACGTTCAGCCAAAGCACCATGACCAATTTCACGACGACCAGGACCGCGGGAGGAACGAGTTTCACCTACGGAGAAGGATGGGAAATTATAGTGGTGAATATAACGTTTTTCTGTTTCTAAACCAATGCCATCAATTGTTTGAGTTTCAGACAATGGTGCTACGGTGGCAACGTTCAATACTTGAGTTTGACCACGTGTAAATAAGCCAGAACCATGTGTACGAGGCAATACACCTGTACGGCAAGAGATAGGACGTACTTCATCAAGTTTACGACCGTCTGGACGAATTTTTTCAACAGTAATCATATGACGAACGATTTCTTTTGTCATTGCGTCAAATGCTTTATTTACATCAGCTAAGTTATCTGGGTAGATTTCTTCAAAGTGTGCTAATACATCGGCACGTACTTCGCTTTCTTGAGCATCACGTTGTTGTTTATCTGCACAACGAACTGCTGCATCAAGTTTATCATGACCATAGGCACGTACTGCATCAGCGATTTCAGCAGGTACGTCTTTGCTTTCAAATACGCGTTTTTCCTTGCCTACTTTAGCTTTCATGTCTTCTTGGAAAGCTACGATTTTTTTGATTTCTTCATGAGCTGCCATGATGACTTCAAGAATAGTTTCTTCTGGAACCTCTTGAGCACCACCTTCAACCATGAGGATAGCATCTTTTGTACCAGCTACAACAATGTTAAGATCTGTTGCTTCTAATTGTTCTTTTGTTGGGTTTACAACAAATTCACCATTGATACGACCCATACGAACGCCTGCAATAGGACCATTCCAAGGAATATCAGAAATAGATAATGCAGCAGAAGCACCAATCATACCACAGATGGCAGGATCACAATCTTGATCAACGGACATAACAGTTGCCACTACGTGTACTTCATTACGTACACCTTTATCAAATAATGGACGAATAGGACGGTCAATCAAACGGCTATTCAAAATCGCAGATTCAGGTGGACGCGCTTCACGTTTAATGAAGCCACCTGGTAAACGACCAACAGCGTACATTTTTTCTTCATAGTCTACTGTAAGTGGGAAGAAATCGATATCCTTCGCCTCTTTAGAACCTGTAGCGGTAACGAGTACACGTGTATCGCCGTAACCAACCATTACAGCACCGCCAGCTTGTTTTGCAAGTTCCCCAGTCTCGATCGTAAGCGTACGACCAGCTAGGTCCATTTGGAATTGTTCCATTCCTATTCCTCCTAAAAATCTTCTTATATGTATACCTTCT
>DXZL01000124.1 GCA_019419725.1 Veillonella sp.
TGGTATGTACCTTGTACATAATCTATTTCACCATATGGTGTCATTAAGGATTCTTCATGAATATTTTCAAAGATGGATGGATCATAAACGCCAGTACCACCAATTACGCCAATTGCACTCATTGTGACCTCCTATTATTAATCACTCTATCTTTTATTTTCTCATAGAATAGAAAAACAGGCTATAGGAAAAACCTAGTAGCCTGTATTTTTTCAACATATTATAAAGTTTTATTGAATTGGACCTTTAGGAGCAAACATATCTTGTAACTCTTCACGTGTGAAATGATATTTTTCATTACAATAGTGACAAACAAGCTCTGTTACTTCATCTTCTAGAATAGCCTCTTTATCTTCTTCTCTTAATGTCATGAGTACGGCACCAAAGCGATCGCGTCCACAACGACATTTGAAATGTATCGGTTCATTATATACTTCATTCACAGTTAAGCCATCAAGAATACGTTCCATAAGACCTTTACCATCTGGATTTGCTTTTAAATATTCTGTAATTGGGCCTAATTCATTAATATTCTTTTCGACTTGGGCTAATGCTTCATCTGTAGCATCTGGTAAAGCTTGTACGATAAAACCGCCTGCCACAACCGTGTGATAATCTGGATCTACCAATACACCTAAGCTAATAGTAGAAGGCACTTGCTCAGAAGCATATAAATAGTAAGCCAAATCTTCTGCTACTTCACCACTTTGAATTGGACTTGTAGAGGTATAATCTTGTGCTAGTTGAGTAAAGCGAGTTACTTGGACTTCCCCATTATGTCCAACAGCAGCACCTACATCAAGCTTACCAGCTCGTTTTAAAGGTACATCTACATGTGGCTCATCCACATAGCCACGAACTGTATTATCTGCAAAAGCATCTACGTGAACAACTCCTAACGGACCATCACCTTTGATACGAAGACTTACATTTTCATGGTTTTTAAAGTCCCCTGCCAACAAAATAGCACCCGTCATAGCACGACCTAAAGCAGCTGTTGCTACAGGCCACAAATCGTGACGTACGCGAGCTGTTTCAACAGTATCCGTTGTTACCGCTAAAGACATACGAACCCCTTCTCGGGTCGTAAAACGTTTTATATAATCCATTCTATCATTCCTTATTTCTAATTAATAAATCGTACACACTCAATAGTGCTTATATAGTATATCATGTCATAGAATTACTTTTCAATAACAGGGAATATATGTTCGTCTACACTAATTCCAAGTTAAAAGAACATATTTTCGATAATATAAAAACACCCAGCATCATGAGACACTGAGTGTTTACTATGTAATTATTAGAATTGATCGATAAGGTTAACCATTTCAATAGCGCCCATAGCACAGTCGTAACCTTTATTGCCAGCTTTAGTACCAGCACGTTCGATAGCTTGTTCAATGTTTTCAGTAGTTACTACACCGAACATAACAGGAATACCAGTTTCCAAGGAAACATGAGCAATACCTTTTGCTACTTCATTACATACATAGTCATAATGAGTTGTAGCACCACGGATAACGGCACCTACACAGATTACTGCATCGAAGCGACCAGATGAAGCAGCTTTTTTAGCAATTAATGGAATTTCATAAGCACCTGGTACCCAGATAACAGTGATATCCTCTTCTTTTACATCGTGACGCAATAAGCAATCTTCAGCACCGCCGATTAATTTAGATGTAATGAACTCGTTAAAACGAGAACCGATTATAGCAAATTTTTTACCAGTACCTAATAAGTTACCTTCTTGAACCTTCATTATGTTGACCTCCTATATTCCTATAAAGGAAATTCTTATGTGTCGAGCAAGTTGTTAAATAGAACTAAATGATTAGTCTTCTAACATATGACCCATTTTTTCTTCTTTTGTCTTTAAGTACCCTGCATTAAATTTATTGGCTGCAATAATGAGCGGTACACGGTTAGTTACATCAATCCCCCAATGCTCTAAACCATGACGTTTTTCTGGATTGTTTGTCAACAATCGAATACTCTTAATACCTAAGAAACGAATAATTTGAGCTGCTAAGGAATATTCGCGCATATCTGCAGGGAAACCTAATTGTTCATTAGCCTCTACAGTATCTAAACCTTGCTCTTGTAAAGCATAGGCTTTAATTTTATTTGTTAAACCAATGCCACGGCCTTCTTGGCGCATATATACTACAACACCTTTGCCTTCTTTTTCGATGGCACGTAACGCATGATCTAATTGCTCACCACAATCACAACGTTTAGAACCGAATACATCGCCTGTTAAACATTCAGAGTGAATACGTACAAGAACATCGTCACAGTTTTGTACATTACCTTTAACGATAGCTAAATGTTCTTTATGATCTAAATCATTTTTAAATACAAAAATATTAAAGTCACCAAATTTAGTAGGTAGTTTAGAACAAGCACCGAGTTCTACCATATCTTCATGTTGTTTACGATACTCAATAAGTTCTGCTACAGATGCAATTTTAAGATTATGTTCTTTAGCAAATTGTAATAAATCTGGCAAACGAGCCATATCGCCATCGTCTTTTGTGATTTCACAAATAACAGCAGCCTCTTGTAAGCCTGCTAAGCGACAAAGGTCGATAGATGCTTCTGTATGGCCTTGGCGAACTAATACGCCACCCTCTTTATATACTAGAGGGAATACGTGACCAGGACGACGGAAGTCTTCTGGTTTAGCATTAGGATCTAATAATTTTTGAATTGTATAAGCACGTTCTGCTGGAGATACGCCTGTTGTAGTATCTACGTGGTCAACAGTAACGGTAAAAGCAGTTTCATGATTGTCTGTATTTTTAGCAACCATTGCTGGAATACCAAGCTTTTCTAATGCTTCACGACGCATTGGTGTACATACAATACCGCGCGCGTATTTAACCATAAAGTTAATATTTTCTTGTGTAGCAAACTCTGCAGCAATGATAAGATCGCCTTCATTTTCACGGCTTTCATCATCAACAATAATAACAGGTTTACCAGCTTTAAGGTCTTGTAAGACCTCTTCAATAGAATGTAATTGTTCGCTCATAGGAACGCTCCTTACTTTTATATAAATCCATTCTCTACTAAGAGGGATTGCATAGATTTCTTAGGTTTCTCTTCGGTAGGTTCACTACCAAGATTCATAAAATGACGAATATATCGACCAGCAATGTCCGTTTCTAAATTGACCTCCGTACCAATGTGAGCAGAACCTAAAATAGTTTCACTCAAGGTGTGAGGAATAATAGATACGGAAAAACTGCTGTCCGTTCGTTGCATAATGGTGAGGCTAATACCATCAATCGTAATAGAACCCTTATAAATAACGTAATCCATAACGGATTTTGGGGCCTCTATGGTAAAGATAATGGCATTATCCGTTTGTTCACGATTAATGATGCGGCCTGTCCCATCTACGTGCCCAGCTACAATGTGACCACCGAATCTACCATTAGCGAGCATAGCCCGTTCTAAATTGACAGGTTGATGAACTTTCAAATTTGTGAAAGTAGTCATCTTAATCGATTCAGGCATTACATCAGCTGTAAATACACCATTACCAATTGTGGTCGCCGTCAAGCACACACCGTTAACAGCAACGGAGTAACCGATTTTTAAATCGCTAAAAATCTTATCCCCCCGTATTGTAATGGCTAAGGATTTAGGGCCTTTTTTAATGCTTTCTACACGGCCGATTTCTTCAACGATCCCCGTGAACATAAGCACCCCTCCTTCCTTGACGATATGCTTCAATACGAATGTTATTATCTAATACAGTTGTTTTTGTGAAAGTTAACTGCGGAGAAGATTCTAAGCTTTCAAAGCCACGTCCACCTACAGCAGGTGTAGCCTCTCTTCCTCCGATAATAGTATTACCAATATAGGTAACTACCTTATCAAAGTTAATGGTCTCTACAAAAGAGCTGATAATAGCAGAACCACCTTCAACTAACACTGAAGTATAACCAAAATCTCCCAACTTTGTAAGAATATCATCAATAGATAATTTCTTAATATCTATAACGATATCTGTACTTTTACTTTTACGAGTAGATACTGATTCAACAACAGTAACAAGAGCCCCTACTTGTTCTAGCGCATGTATCCGTTCTTTAGGACAACCTTTAGATACAAATATATGAACCTTGCGAGTATCTACTTCAAATACACGACTTGTGGTAGGCGTTCTACCAAGACTGTCTAATATGATGACATCTGGTTGATGAACATGAATCGTTTCATCAAGTATGCTTGTATCTAATAAAGTCTCTGATAATTCAGTATCAGTTAAACGACAGTTTAATTGAGGATTATCTGCCAAAATTGTACCGATGCCAACGAGCATGGCATCATGAGTAGCACGTAGTATATGTCCATCTCGTCGGGAGGACTCATTCGTAATCCATTGGGACTGACCAGTAAAAGTGGCAATCTTACCATCAAGGGACATAGCACTTTTAATAGTTACAAAAGGTTTACCTGTCTGTATATAGGTAAAGAAATGCTCATTTAGTTCAGCACATTCCTCAC
>DXZL01000125.1 GCA_019419725.1 Veillonella sp.
TTGCCAAACTCGCCATCGGTCTCTTGGCGATTATTTTACAAATTAACTTAATGGGGAAGGGCAATTTAGCACCAACCTCTGCTTTAGATCAATTACAAAACTATGTACTTGGTGGTATCATCGGTGCCATTATTTATAATGACCAAATTGGTATTTTACAGTTTATGTTAGTCCTCATTTTGTGGACTATACTCGTAATGACGCTTAAGTTCTTAAAAGGAAATCTCCGATTCTTTAAAACTATTTTGGATGGACATCCAGTCATTGTTATCGAAAAAGGTCATATCTTAACAGATGAATGTATGCGTTATGGCATCCAAGCAGCGGAGCTTAAGTTAAAGCTTCGTGCAGCAGGTGTTCAATATGTAACAGATGTTAAACGTGCTGTACTAGAACAAAATGGTCAACTCAATGTAGTTCAATTTGGGGAAGATAATATTCGTTTTGACCTCATTGATGATGGTCAAATCAATCAATTCACCCTTGATGTAATTGAAAAAGATAGAGAGTGGCTTGAACAAGAGGTACAAGCTCAAGGATATTCTATTAAGGACGTATATATTGCAGAATATAATGGGGGCAAAGTTGTTATTTATCCATATGAACGTAAAAACCGTTCTAAATAGTAGACAGAGAAAGGAAACTAGTGAATCGTAAAGATTTAATTGATCGATTACAAGCATTATATAAAGATGAGGATAGTCGTATTACTGTAAATCCTCATGCAGGTCAGAAGGTAGCTATCGTCTATCCTAATACATATTTTGTAGGCATGAGCAATCTTGGCCTCCATATTATTTATGAGGAGATTAACTTACGCAATGATAGCGTATGTGAACGGATTTTCTTGCCTGAAAAAAAGGAATTGGAAGCGTACGATAAAACTAAGACTCCCTTGATGAGTGTTGAAACACAGCGCCCTATGCATCAATTCGATGTAGTGGCCTTTGACGTGACCTTTGAGATGGACTATTTCAACATTCCTCTTATGTTGCGTCATGGTCGTGTTCCGATTATGGGGAAAGACCGTACGGAGTTCGATCCTATCGTCATTGCCGGTGGCCCTTGTGCTACCTTTAATCCAGAGCCTTTTGCAGACTTTATCGATGCTTTCATCATCGGTGAAGGGGAAGGTATCGTCAGTCGCGTTCTAGATATTATTCGTAATGGCAAACTAGAAGGCTTAGATCGTCATGCAATTTTGCGCCAATTAGCGAATGAGTATGGCGTGTATGTACCGTCTTTGTACTTGCCAATTTACAGTGAAGACGGTGCATTTAAAGGTTATGATATCGCAGAAGGTGTACCGAAAACGATTAAACGTCATTTTGAAATGCTCACTAGCGGTGGTGAAACCGTAGTGGCTACAAACTATACCGAGTTTGGAGCCATGTACATCATCGAGGTGGCCCGTGGCTGTGGTCGTCACTGTCGATTCTGTATGGCGGGATATTGTTTCCGCGTACCTCGCGTACGACCTTTGGAAATATTAAAAGAAGGCGTAGATAGAGCAGAGAAATTAGGTAAAAAGGTAGGTCTTATGGGAGCGGCTATTTCTGACTATCCAGAGGTAGATGAGTTAGTTACGTATATTCGTTCTAAAGATATGCGTTATTCCTGTGCATCCTTACGGGCGGACTCCTTAACGCAAGCCGTAGTAGATGGCTTGGCGGACAGTGGTCAAAAGACGATTACCATTGCCCCAGAAACAGGCAGTGAGCGGTTGCGGCGCGTCATCAATAAGGGCATTAGCGAAGAGCATTTGAAAAATGCTGCCACTTTATCTGCTAAGTCTGGCATCCAACATATGCGTCTCTATATCATGATTGGGCTTCCAACGGAAACTGATGAGGATATCGAAGCAATCGTAGGCCTTGCAGAACGGACCCAGGCCCATATGGCCGAGGTGGGATGTAAAGGGCGGTTAACGCTTAGCATTAATCCATTTATTCCGAAGCCTTTTACACCGTTCCAATGGATGGCCATGGATAATCAAAAAACGGTAGAGAAAAAGTTACAGTATATTAAAAAAGCACTACAAAAGAACCGCCGTATAGAGGTGCTCGTAGAGTCCCCAAAAGAGGCATATATTCAAGGCGTTCTCGCTCGTGGTGACCGCCGTTTAGGCGCTGTCCTTGCGGCATGTGCAGCTGATCGTGGTAGCAAGTCCTTCAAGGCTGAAATGAAGGCTGCCGGCCTAGATATGGACGAAATGAACTATCGTGAACGCAGCTTTGATGAATTTTTACCATGGAGTCACCTCGACATGGGGATGGACGATGGATATCTTGAAATGGAATGGAAACGCTCTGTGGATGAAGCGTATACACCACCATGTGTACAAGGCTGTAAGCGATGTGGTGTATGTAAATAGGAGGCACTTATGAATCAATCTGTAAAACGTATAGATGTTAAAGGACCTCATGGTACTTGGTCTTATGAAACTCCTAATTGGGCAGATCGTTTTCCTATTACAATAGGTGATACGTACCGTCATGGTGGTGTATCTCAAGAGCCCTATGAATCACTAAATTTAGCATTTCACGTAGGGGATGAGCCTAAGTATGTTCGTGAAAACCGTGCTATTATTGCTGAATATTTAGGTGTTGAACCAGAGCGAATCTCTTGTGGTAATCAAGTACATGGTTTAAAAGCTGTAGAAATCACAGAAAATCTCGTTGGTGCTGGAGCCTTTGGAGAGGATACAGCCATAGCCGATTGTGATGCTGTATTTACAAAATTACCGAATGTACCGCTATTTTTATTTACTGCTGATTGTGTAGCTGTAGGTATTTATGATGCTAAGCATCACGCTATCGCTACGGTACATGCAGGCTGGCGCGGTGCGATAGGACATTTGCCAGTTCTTACTATTGAGTCTATGAAAGAAGCGTATGGTACGGAGTTCAAAGATTGTTATATCTATCTTGGACCTAGCATTGGGCCAGAATCCTTTGAAGTCGATGTAGAGTTAGGGAAACGTTTTGAAATAGCTTGGCGTGGTATGACCGACCGTAGTGTGGCTGATATTGTAAACTATCCAGGTGATAAACTAGATAAAGCCTATATCAACTTATGGAACTTTATCACCGAAGGACTTATGGTGAATGGTGTTCCTAAAGAAAATATCGCTATTGGCGGTACCGATACAGTAACAGATAGAGATTGTTATTCCTATCGTCGGGAATCTGGTAAAACAGGTCGCATGGCTTTATTTAGTATGCTACAAGAACGGTAGTACTAGATTCTCATCAATATTAGTATTAGGCTTTTACTAGAGGCTTTCACCAAAGCTAGAATTATTTGTATGTTTTTAGTATATACATGCATAGATTTATGGGCGTTATAAGGTCGAAATCATGTACAATCAATAATAAATACTATATAATAGAATAGTCTATACAAATATATTTTATGGTTTTTAAATATAGATTGAAGGGGGATCACATGATTGAAGAATCCCTACACGCAATACAGCAGCGCATGGCAGATGCTATGGCGCGCGTTGGTCGCGTAGATACAGCATTATTAGTAGCTGTTACTAAGAACCACCCTGTATCAGCGGTGGAAGAGGTCGCACGTCTCGGTGTTACTCATGTGGGGGAAAATCGAGTACAAGAGGCTAAAGAAAAACAGCTCATCTATAAAGGTCCAGCATTAACATGGCACTTGATTGGTCATTTACAGGTTAATAAGGTGCGTCAAGCGGTGCCTATGTTTGATTTAATTCATTCTGTAGACAGCCGTAAACTATTAGATGAAATCGAAAAGGTCGCTACAAAGCACGACAAGGTGCAAGACGTATTATTGCAAGTTAACGTGGCTCGAGAAGCCTCCAAAACGGGTATGTCCGTAGAGGAGTTTCCAGAAATACGAGACTATGCAAAGACATTACCTCATGTACGTGTACGGGGCTTGATGTGTATGGCGCCATTTTTCGACGATCCAGAGGAAGCACGTCCAATCTTCCGCGTAGCAAATGCCTTGTATGAGGATATGAAGGGCTACTTTGAAGAGGGGCAGATTCAATATTTATCTATGGGGATGACTCACGACTTTGAAGTCGCTTTAGAAGAAGGGGCTAACATTGTTCGTGTAGGCACAGCAATTTTTGGGGAACGTGTATATGATTAAGGCTCGGGTTGCCTGATAATCGATAGCGTTAAGTATTAGGAGGAAATCCAAATGGCATTGGGAGATTATTTAGACAAAGCAAAAAACTTATTCTTAGGCAAAAATGATGATGACTATGAATATGATGATTATGACTATGAAGATGAAGAGGAATATGAAGCGGAACCTACACCAGTAGCTCCAGTAGCTCCAGTATCCGGCGCATCTGAATTTCATCCACGCAAGGTAGGAGGCCAATCTACGATGACACAACGTCCAACAGCTATGAAAGTAGTTGTAATTGAACCAAAAGTATTTGAAGACTCTGAAAATATTACACATCAATTGCGCGACATGCGTCCTGTATTGAT
>DXZL01000126.1 GCA_019419725.1 Veillonella sp.
AAAATACTGAAAAATTTTTCTTCTTTTCCTTTTAATTTAAAAGCCATGAAGATCCTCCTGAAACAGTATTGATTGCTTCTATAAATATAATTTAATTATAGCACACTAACCATAATTCCTAAACAATTTACCAATTTCTATATTCTAACCACTATGCGTATATGGCATATATACTATTCATTAGCGTGAAAGTATCAACAACATTTAGATATCATACAGGTGGCGCCTAAATATTCTAAATAAAAAAGCAGATAGGTGATTGAAATATCAACTATCTGCCGTTTATCTTAAGCCATATATGCTTTTATAGTATGTATCAATTAACTATAGTTAACTGTTACATTTACTGTTAATTGTTACGGTTAACTATTTTTAGCTATTAGTTATTAGCTTCCGCTGCTGCTTTAGCTGCTTCTGCTGCCTTTTTCAAGTTAGGCACAGATGTTGGGCATGTAGCAGGTGTACAAGCACCGTTAGGGCCTAAGTCTTCTGCACGGCTCACAAATGTTGTATGTAACATGTGATGTGCTTTATGGCTCATAGGTTTACCATCGAAGAACTCAGTATATAATTTTTGGATATCTGGATTATCACAAGCTGCTTTTACTTTTACTTCCGCATCACGAGTGTACAAGGAAGCAATACGAGCTTCACGAGCTTTATCAGCCATTGGTAATTTAACGCGTGGTTGACCACCACCACCGATACAGCCACCACGGCACGCCATTACTTCAATGAAGTCATAATGGATATTTTCTGCACGCATGCGTTCGATGAACTTACGCAAATTGCCTGTACCATGAACAGCCGCTACATGTAATGTTTTGTCCCCAATGACTACGTCTGCTTCACGAGCACCGTCCATACCACGAATTGCTTCGAATGGGATCAATGTTTGAGGTGCATCTTCACCAGTTGCTAATTTGTAAGCTGCACGCATAGCTGCTTCCATAACGCCACCAGTATTACCGAAGATGATACCACCACCAGATGCTTCACCCATCAATGGATCAAATGCAGAATCTTCTAATTCATCAAAGTTGATTTCTTCTGCACGTAACCATTTTGCAAGTTCACGTGTAGTAATACAGTAGTCTGTATCGCGCATTTCTGGTGCATCCCAGTATTCAGCAGAGGAGTTCATTTCGTCACGACGAATTTCGAATTTCTTAGCTGTACAAGGGGTTACTGCAACAGCAACGATTTGTTTTGCATCAATGCCCATTTTTTCAGCAAAATATGTTTTTTGTGTAGGCGCTTGCATTGCAATTGGACTCTTAGCAGTAGACAAGTTTGGCAAGAATTCTGGATAGAATGTTTCAGCAAATTTAACCCAAGCAGGGCAACAAGATGTGAATTGAGGCAATACGGAATCACTATTGATAACGCGTTCCAACAACTCAGATGCTTCCTCCATGATAGTCATGTCCGCACCAAAGTTTGTATCGAGAATATAGTCGCCACCTAATTTACGAAGAGCAGCTACCATTTTACCTTCTACGAATGTACCCGCATCAAGACCAAATTCTTCACCTAAGCCAACACGTACAGCAGGTGCAGTTTGGAATACAACGATTTTATTAGGGTCAGCAATAGCTGCTTTTACTTCATCAATTTCAGAGCGTTCATTGATGGAATCAAATGGACAAATAGATGCACATTGACCGCAATGAATACAAATTGGATGATCCCCATTTGTTGTTAAATCATAATAATCAAATACGCCCATGTCTACAGCACACGCTTTACGACATAAGGAGCAGTTTTTACATTTGGATAAATCTTGAACTAATGCAATATTGCCATCTTCAATTGGTACACGACGGTCTAAAAATTGGTACTTACTCATGAGTTCCTCCTACTTAGGTAACGTTGTTATCGTTAATCGATGAAATTATACTATACATTGTGATTTTTATCAATAAATTTACATGTAATTCCTTTGCATAACAGATATTAAAAAATCGCATGCTATAAGGAATTATAGGCGTTCTTCCAATTCCATCCACCGTTCTGTGAGCGCATCTATTTGGGATTGAGTCTCTTCTCGCTCAGCCATCAAGGATTGCATCTTCTCATAATCAGTAGCAACTTGACTAATCATGACATCGAGGCCCTTTACTAAATGCTCTAATTTAGGCAATTCCTCCATGATACTAGCATACTCCGCTTCTTCCGCTTTATTTAGCCCCTTCTTTGGTGCTTCTTTGAAAGTATCTCCCCCAGAAGTTGTAATGCTACTATCACTACCATCTGCTGAGTTTCCTAACGATGAATCATCACTAGCATTACTAGGTGCAGCCCCTTCCAATTTTTCATCTTTAGAAGTAACAGATGTACCTGTATTAGCCATATAAAATGGGCGCTTTCCAACGCTACTTTCATCTAAAGAATCCTTGTAATCAGAATAGGAGCCATGAACAATCTCAATATGACCATCACCACTGAACACAAAAAGTTTGTCCACAACGCGGTCTAAGAAATAACGATCGTGGCATACGGTGATAATGACACCACTAAAGGAGTCAAGGAAGTCCTCTAGTACCTCTAATGTAGGAATATCAAGATCATTGGTCGGTTCGTCTAGCAACAAAACATTAGGAGCGCTCATAAGCAATTTTAGTAGATACAACCGACGTCGTTCGCCACCTGAAAGTTTACGGATTGGCACACCATGTAGCTCAGGTGTAAATAGGAATCGTTCAAGAATCTGACCAGCACTCAATGTAGAGCCATCGCCCAACACCATATACGAATGGTCTTCCCGAATATAATCGAGAACACGCATATCTTCATCAAACTCTGGCAGTTCTTGTTTGAAGTGTGCAATGCGAACTGTCTCGCCTTTACCAATCGTACCGCTTGTAGGTTCATAGGTTCCATCAAGAATATTCATAAAGGTGGACTTGCCAACCCCATTAGGACCAACGATACCGATACGATCATGACGCACTACATGATAGGTAAAATCCTTAATCATAGGACGCTCACCAAAGTAGAATGCCAAATGTTCAATATCAAAGATGGTTTTCCCTAAACGCGTTTTTAAAGCAATAGGATCCATTTGATCCGGGCGTCGGATCTTCTCCATATTCTTAAGTTTTTCATAGCGGTCTAAACGAGCCTTTTGTTTTGTCGTTCTCGCCAACGCACCACGGCGTACCCATTCGATTTCTCGTTTTAAGAACTGACGACGCTTCTCTTCTGTAGCCGCCTCACGAGCCTCTCGATCAGCCTTTAAGGCAATAAACTCTTCGTAGTTGCCATCGTATTGATACATACGTCGATTCGATAATTCTAAAATCCCATTACATACAGAGTCGAGAAAATATCTATCATGGGTACTAATTAATAGTCCTCCTTGGCGAGCACTTAAATAAGACTCTAGCCAATCGATACTATCTTCATCTAAATGGTTTGTCGGTTCGTCTAGCAATAATAGATCACAAGGATATAATAATGCCTGCCCTAATGCAAGGCGACGCTTTTGACCACCAGATAACATAGCCACCTTTTGATCCACATCAGGAAAACCTAATTTAGATAAAATAATACGAGCCTCTTGCTCCACTTGCCAACCATCTTGTTGGTCCATCTGCTCCAAGGAATTCATATAGTTCCGTGATACTTTAGCATCCTCGCCACCAGCCTCTTGCATTTCGCGATATTCACGACTAATGCGCTCAAAGGATTGTACCATTCGTAAACGAGGATGATCACCATCAAGAACAGCTTCTAGTAATGTTGAATCCGGATCAAACTCAGGTGTTTGTGCTAGATAATGTATACTAGCCTTACCATTTCGCTCAATGGTCCCCTTATCTGGCTCCATTTGTCCTGCCAAAATTTTTAAGAAGGTAGACTTACCTGTCCCATTAATGCCCACAAGACCTAGCCGTTTTTCGGTGGTAAAAGTAATATTTACCTCCTTAAACAGCAGTCGTGTGCCATATGATTTTTCTATGTTTTGTAAACTAATAACGTTCATCGTATGCTCCTATTGTGTCATTCTGATATTTATTATACTACACATTACCATTGACAGTAACAGGCCCCCTCAGTAGAATAAACGTAACGTATATATTCATGAGGAGGTCCACATGGCAGCAGATATCGTTTTAGACTTTTATGAAACTATCAATTTTGAACTTATCGATATCGATGGGTATGATACATTATTTACAGAGCTCTTGGAAGATGGCACCTATGCAACTGTGTCTGATGATGACGGTCATTTGCCAGAGGATTTAGAAACGCCAATCGTATTCAATGTATACGACGACAATGACTCCTTCCAATGGAGTGTGACCCTCGATGATTCTTACCAACTAAAAGACTTGTTAGATAGTGCTGAAAGCACAGATACATTCTTAGAAACACTTCAAAACATTCGACAAGAACATATTGAACAATACCAATAAAATCAGGACCACCCGTAAAACGGGTGGTTTGCTCACGGGCTATAAGCCCGTAGTACTAGGCC
>DXZL01000127.1:0-3468 GCA_019419725.1 Veillonella sp.
CAACTAACAAGGCATTAAAGCGCAGCATCAGACCGATGACCATCACTAAAATACCAGATAAGACTAACATAGTCTCACATCCTTTCAAAAAAACATCCATGACCCTATCCCATAGTCCATAGACATACTACATATGTTTACATTATATACCCAAACATGTATTTTTTGCATAAACAAATAAACCTTATACATCAATTACATTTGATTCTGTTATTATGTCGAATTATAAAGACATTCTAAATCAAAGGTAAGTAGTGTATAAGGTTTGCTTTCTATAATAAATCTTTTTTGAAAAGTATGGTAGTATGTTGTTTACCTCTAAAATGAACTTTGTCATAGGCCTTAAAGCCAAAGGACTCATACATTTTAGGCAACCATGGATGTTCTTTTGCAGTCCCCAATGTAACAGCAGGCGTTTTAAATTGGTTAATCAATAATTCTTCAGCATAGCCAAGAGTTTCCCGAGCATAACCTTTTCCTTTAAACTCTGGTGCGGTTACAAAGTGAGCGATGTGTGGAAATTTATCCGGTGTAGAATATTTCACCCACGGCATACAGAATGTAATAGAGCTTACAAGTTGTCCATCAATATACAATCCATATACAGGATAGGTCTCGATCCATTCTTTGGATTCTTCCTCTGTAAAATCGATAGCATCGAATGTAATCGGATAGTCCTTAATCGCTGCATAGCCGTCGATTAATACCTTATGATATTCCGCTGTATCTGCTACAGTTAATTGTCTAAATTCTTTCATGGTCTTTCCCTCATATCTATATTTTTATTCATAAACTATGTATATTTATTACTTATGAACGTTATTATACACCTATATGTATTTACTTTCAAGATTTTTACATAAATATTATATGAAGTTTTTATACCCAATAAGAAAACACAGAATAACATATTGTAATACTAGTATTTTTCTATTATAAAAGTTATCCAACATACATAAGATGTATAAATATTAATTTCACTATTTATATTTCAGGGTTAATATATCAATTCTATATAAGCATAAAAAAACAGGATGTATCACTAGGATACATCCTGTTTTTGAGCTTTCACAAGCTCGAGGGGAAGTTGTTATCAACGTATTATTGGTTAATACGGGAACCGTATACGTCGCGTTGGTTTTTAGGTTCGTTGTTAACGCGAACACGTTCTGTTTTATGACGATCGTTGTCAGCACCAGAAATACGGTCAACACGGTAGTGGTTAAGACGAATATTTTGTAATTCAGGACCAAATTCGTTCATAGCACGTTTCATGTTGTCATCGATAGGAGCACCATTTTGAAGTGCACGGTACAACATTGTTGCGAATTCATAACGAGTCATTTTAACATCGCCTT
This sequence comes from Veillonella sp., assembly GCA_019419725.1. GTDB lineage: Bacteria > Bacillota > Negativicutes > Veillonellales > Veillonellaceae > Veillonella. The sequence goes on from DXZL01000127.1 coordinate 1,359, forward strand.
TGAATGTGCCATCAGGGTAGCCAACAAGGATACCATTACCAGCCAATTGGCTAATGTATTGGTAAGCCCAGTGATTACGAGGAACATCTGGGAATTCAGCAGTTTTGCTAGGATCAATTGCATGTGGAGTCAAGATTTGTAACAAGTTGTTATATTTGTTTTCCATATCTTGAAGACGTGCGTTCAATTCAGCAATTTCACGACCCATAGCTACGCGAGAGCGGGACTCAGGGGCACGTTTACCAAGACGAAGAGATACGCCAGCGTTCAATTGAGTTTCGCCAGTACCTACAGTACCACCAACGGAGAACATTGTGTCTTCGTTAGGACGGTAGAAAGCGCCCAATGCAGCGGAGTTAGCATTGTGGTAGTGACCATAACCAGCAGCGATTGTCCATTTGTCATCTGGGTTGAAGTCCAATGGATGTAAAGCAGCCAATGCAGCAGAACCTGCACCCACTTTATTAACACGTTTTTCAACATTACCAACACGGTTATTCAAGTTATTGATGTTATTGTTGATTGCACCTGGTGTGGAATTGTTGATTTGAGTTTGCAAATCATTTGCTACGGAGTACAATTGGCTACCGTTTACAGCATCTGTGGAGTCAGCGGAAATTTTACCAGCTGCTACGTTGTGGATTTGGCGTTCTTCACCAGCTTTACCAACGGATACAGAGCCTACAGGGCTAGTGCCTGCGAAGCCACCATATGTATGACCAGCTACTGTTGCGTTAGTTACGTTAGTAGCAGAACGAGTAGTAGAGTTAGCACCTAATGCAATGGAGTTTGCAGTGGATGCATTAGCTTTGTTACCGATTGCAATGCTGTAATCAGCAGTTGCAGCTGCATCAGAACCAAATACATTAGTACGTACGCCTGTTGCTTGTGCACCAGCGCCGAATGCTTGTGCATGATCACCAGTAGCTGTTGCAGAGGAACCAATTGCATTAGCATGGTTGCCATTTGCTGTAGCATCAGCACCGATTGCATTAGCTTTGTAACCAGTAGATTTTGCTTGGTGACCAAGAGCTAAAGAACGTACATCGGAAGCAGTTGCACGAGTACCGATTGCAATACCCCAAGTTTTGTCAGCTTGAGCTTCATGACCGATAGCAATGGATTCGCTCATACTCGCTTGAGCCTTATTGCCGACTGCTAATGCAGAGCTACCTAATGCAGTATTTTCAGAACCGATTGCTACGGAATTACTATTCCAAGAGCCGTTCAAAAGTGTAGCAGAATCTGGTTCATTATCGAAAGTACGATCACGGTAGTTTGTAGTTGTACCAGCTACAGTATTGTTATAACCATAACCAATCGCATTTGTACCACTAATTACATTGCTATCACCAAATGCTTGTGCGAATGCACCAGTTACGCTATTACCATCACCGAATGCATTAGCTTGGTTACCATTAATAGTATTTTGGTTACCATAGGCACTGCTAGAACCATTAGCGCTTGTAATTAAATTACCTTGACCTACAGCAATGCTTGTAGCTGTACCATTTGCAACAGTACCATAAGAAATACTATTATGTGTAGTATCTGGAGTTTGACCAGCTTGATCACCTACGGCTGCAAAAATAAAACCATCTGCTGTAGATACAGGTGTTGCCGCACTAACAGGAGCAACAGCAGTACCTACTGCTGCAGCTGCAGCTAATACAGCAAATGCTAATTTTTTGGAATGTTTGTTTTCTCTCATCTTACACCCTCACTAAATTAAAATTCTTAACCAAACACAATACAATTTTTCATTCTCTCTAAGTTCCGCCTCTCTCCTCGGGCTGATAAAATATACTTCTTATTCTAAGCTAAGAAATATATTCAATTCATTTTAAGAAAAATTTATATTGTTGATTACCCGCATAGCATATCAAAGTTTTACGATATAAACAAGCCTTTTTTCCATATAAAGTTCATTAACAACTCTTCATAATAGCGAAAAACAGCATGATTGCTGGTATTCTTTATTGTATTAATATACTCATCAATTTTATTGATGAGTAAGAAAAATCACAGCTTTTTAAGGATTCTACAGAATATATTTTGTATAACTTATAAATAATCGTCGCTTTAATAAGTTTTATAAATATTTCAAATA
>DXZL01000127.1:3478-4444 GCA_019419725.1 Veillonella sp.
CCTATCAGTCCTTATTCATATTAATTTCATGAACTCTTTCTGAAATTCTAATAAGAGAATAATTAATCATTTTTCTGAATTTTATAATAATTTTATATTTATTCTTAATAGTATTCTACATCTACTTAAATAAGTTAATAAGTATACATATATCACCCAAAATATCCGCATAAGTTTACAAAACAAGGCTTAATCTATATATACAGCATCCATATTCTTTCCATAGCTATCATAAAAATCAAAAAGCTCCTACGTTACATAAACGTTAGGAGCTTTTATATATTAAGCCAACAAGGCTTTTACAAGTTCTTCTGCTTTACCAAAATCATCTGCATCTGGGTTCCAGTTACATTTAATTTCTGGTTCAACAACAGAGAATCCATATTTAGTTAATTCTTCACGAAGTACCTTCGTAGATTCACCAGACCAACCGTAGGTACCAAATACGGCAGCCTTTTTATTTTTAAACTTCAATTCACGCAAAAAGTCGAGCCAACCAGCTACAGAAGAGATAACACTATTCCCTACTGTCGGAGAACCAACGGCAATCGCTTTTGATTTGAATACTTCTGTCATGATGTCGTTTTTATTTGTTTTACTGATATTAAAGATCTTAACCCGTGTATCAGGAGATTGTTTAGCAATCTCATCAGCAATTTTATGGGCTAATTTCTTTGTACCATCCCACATAGTGTCATATACGACTGTAATTTGATCTTCTTGGTATGCTTGAGACCACTCATAGTATTTCTCTACGATTTGCAATGGATTTTCACGCCAAATTGCACCATGGCTAGTAGCGATAATATCAATTGGCAAGTTCAGCTTTTGAATTTCTTCAACCTTAGCTTTTACCAATGGAGAGAATGGATTCAAAATATTAGCGTAATATTTCATCGCCTCTGCCCATAGACGACATTGATCAGCCTTATCGGCCCACAATTCTTCTACCGCAAAATGTTGTCC
>DXZL01000128.1 GCA_019419725.1 Veillonella sp.
CTCCATATACAAACAAGTGATAGACCTATTGATACTGAGAGCACCCCACATAATGTGGGGTGCTTTTTTGTGTCTTACTATGCATTTTAATATGTGTATTAATAAAGAAATTTTGTATATATGATAAAAATCATTGCTAATATATCGATTTATTTAGTATAATCATATCTATAAATTCAATATTCTATAGAATTTAAAAAAGAGATGAAGAAAGGGAGGAGATTATTGATGTCACATTATGTAGATCTAAATAGTGATTTAGGTGAAAGTTTTGGCAACTACACATTAGGCATGGATAGTGAAGTGTTAAATCACGTCACAAGTGCTAATGTTGCCTGTGGATGGCATGCTGGGGATCCTCTCATTATGGATGCTACAGTTCGCATGTGCAAGAAAAAGGGCGTAGCCGTAGGGGCTCATCCTGGGTATCCTGATTTAATGGGCTTTGGCCGTCGAGCAATGGCAGTCAATCCTGCAGAGGCTAAAGCATATATGATATATCAAGTTGGTGCATTGCAAGCCTTCTGTGATAGTTATGGTGTTACATTGCAACATATGAAATTACACGGTGCTTTTTATAACACCGCATGTGTAACTCCTGCATTGGCAGATGCCGTATTAGATGGCTTACAAGCGGTAAACCCTAATATTGCAGCTATGGTGTTGAGCGGTAGCTATATTGCAAAAGAAGCACAGCGCCGAGGCATTCCTGTAATTCAAGAGGTATTTGCTGATCGTGGTTATACCGATGAAGGTACATTGGTACCTCGTACAGAACCTGGCGCTTTTATCAAAGACCCTCAAGAGGCTTTAGAACGAGTGCTTATGATGGTTACAGAAGGTAAGGTTGTAACTAATACAGGTAATACTATTGATATTGTAGCTGATTCCGTATGCGTACACGGTGATAACCCAGAAGCGATAGCTTTCACAAATTACATCCGTGAAGGCCTTACAAAAGCGGGCGTTACAGTGGCTAATTTTCAAAACCGTAAATAGTAAAACGGCCATTAGAAAATAAGCAATACATAGCAAATACGTAATAAATAGTGAATACGTAATAAATAGTGATTATGTAGTAAATAGTAAATATGTAGTAAATAGTAAGTACATAATAGATAGTTAATAAATTATTGTGTGGAGGTTTTTATGAAACCAATTTCAGGTAAAGCAAGTTTATCTGTCCTCTTGGGGGCAGCTTTCTTGATGGCCACGTCCTCTATTGGGCCGGGCTTTATGTTACAAACGGCAGCATTTACGAATGATTTAAAAGCAGATTTTGCATTTGCCATCATTGTGTCTGTTATTTTTTCAATTATTGCACAGCTTAATGTGTGGACCATCATTGGCATATCTAAAATGCGTGGTCAAGATATTGCGAATAAAGTATTGCCAGGACTTGGCTACTTCGTAGCATTCTTGATTTCCCTTGGGGGCCTTGCGTTCAATATCGGCAACATTGGGGGCGCATCTATGGGCCTAAATATTGTATTTGGTATTGATACAACGACTGCAGCGGCTATCAGTGGTATCTTGGGTATTCTATTATTCGCATCTCCAAAAATGGGTGGTGTACTAGACAACACCGCTAAAATTCTTGGTACGGTTATGCTAGTATTGATTGGCTATGTAGCATTCTCTACAAATCCGCCAGTGGCTGAAGCGGCTACTCATGCGGTGGCACCGACGCATTATCCATGGCTTGCAACTATTACCCTTATCGGTGGTACCGTAGGTGGTTACATTACATTCTCTGGCGGTCACCGCCTCATTGACGCGGGCATCACTGGTCAAGAGCATTTGAAAGATGTACGTCGTGCAGCCTTCATGGGTATGTCCGTAGATGCAGTGGTTCGTATCTTGTTATTCTTAGCCGTTCTTGGCGTTGTGTCTATGGGCTATGTACTAGACCCTAAAGATCCAGCTGGTTCTGCATTCCTTCTTGGGGCTGGTGAAATTGGTCATAAATTATTCGGTATCGTGTTCTTCTGTGCAGCCTTAACATCTGTAGTAGGTGCAGCGTACACATCCGTGTCCTTCTTAAAAACATTATTCAAAGTAGTAGAACGCAATGAAAAATTGACTATTATGACATTCATCTTCGTTTCTACATGTATTTTGATCTTCGTTGGTAAACCAGCATCCTTGTTGATTTTGGCTGGCTCCGTAAACGGCTTAATCTTGCCGATTACATTAGCAGTAATGCTCTTTGCTACTCATAAATCTGAAATCGTAGGAGACTACAAACATAATAAACTGTTATACTATACAGGATGGATTGTAGTACTTGTAACAGCTTACATCGGCGTTACATCCTTACAAGGCATTGCTAAATTACTTGGTTAATTTGATAATTATGAAAGTACCATTATTTTCGTTTGAAGGTAATGGTTCTTTCTGGTTTTAGGAAGGAGATACCTATGAAACCTATAATTTCACCTGTAGGGGATTGCGCTATCTCTATTGATTTTGGTCAAGTCATCGATCCAAAGATTAATCGACATATTCGTCAAACGATAGAGCGAATTCAAGAGCTGAATCTAGAGGGGATTATTGAATTAGTACCTACCTATTGTGCATTGCTTTTGCAATATGATGCTATGCTATACTCCTATGCAGAATTGTGTAACATCATTGAGCCTACATTGGAGCAGACTGTAACAGATAATGCTAATGAACTTGTTACCGTCGTGGAAATTCCTACCGTGTACGGTGGTGAGTTTGGTCCAGACCTTGGTTTTGTAGCCTCTCATAATAATCTAACTGAAGATGAGGTTGTAGCCATTCATAGTGGTACTGATTACTTGGTATATATGCTTGGCTTCATTCCCGGTTTTACCTATTTGGGCGGTATGGATCCACGCATTGCAACGCCTCGTTTGTCCTCACCAAGAACATTGATACCTGCAGGCTCTGTAGGCATTGCAGGGGAACAAACTGGCACATATCCATCTGACTCTCCAGGGGGCTGGCAAATCATTGGCCGTACACCGGTAACCATGTATGACATGTCTAAGAAACAAGCGGCGCTATTGAGTGCTGGCGACTATGTGCGCTATGTGCCCATAGATGAAGCGGAATATAATCGCATTAAAGCATTGGGGGCGGACTATGCGCCATCCATGTATGAAGTAGAGGTAGGTGAGTTGCGTGGCTATTAATGAGTTTAATAAATTATCTATCTACGTAAATGCACCTGGCATGTACACCACCATTCAAGATAAAGGTCGCGTTGGGTTCCAACAATATGGTATGCCTGTAGCAGGTCCTATGGATAGTGAAAGCTATCTCTTGGGGCAAGCACTGGTAGGTAATGTAGAAACGGCAGGTGCCTTAGAATGCACATTGCTGGCGCCTACACTCACCGTGAAAGGCACATGTATCGTTGCTTTCACAGGAGCCGACATGGAACCAACCATCAATAGTGTGCGAGTACCGAGATATATTCCATTTGTATGTCACGACGGCGATGTCATTTCCGGCGGTTTTAGCCAATGTGGCGTGCGCATGTACATTTCTTTCTCTGGAGGTATCGACGTGCCAAGCATCAACGGCAGCGTATCGACCCATACAAAGGCGAAAATTGGGGGCCTTGAGGGTCGACCACTACAAAAGGGCGATGAACTTGGCATCAAAGCGTTCACCAGAGATGAAGTGCATGTCTGCGATTACCGTGGTGAAGGGCATATTCTATTCAATACCGTCTTATATAACCGTGGGGGTCGTGAATGTCATGAACCATTACGCGTTGTATTAGGTGATCAGGCAAAACATTTCACCGAGAAGGGAATCAACACCTTTAGTGATAACATCTATACACTGACTGTAGAATGTGACCGTATGGGTTTTCGCTTAGATGGTCCTGAAATTGAACACGTAGACAGTGCAGATATTATTTCTGATGGTGCCGTATTTGGTTCTATCCAAGTGCCATCGAATGGACATCCCATTGTCCTCATGGCAGATCGTCAAACAACAGGGGGCTATACAAAAATAGGCACTATCATTACCGCAGACCTACCTCGGCTTAGCCAATTGCCGGTAGGGGATGGGATTAACTTTAATATAGTAACCATTGACGAAGCGCAAAACATATACCGAGCGTATATAGAACGATTACAGAAACGCATCAAATTAGCACATGAACAAAGTGCTTATGTATTTAAATTAAATAATGTCATATAAAAAATAACGTCTAAAGAGATTATTCTTTAGACGTTATTTTTGTTTTGGGCTGCCAATTTATCTCAATTTGAGTGAAATGCTAATTTATAAAAATTTAATGAAATATAGTACCGTAAAACAGGTGGAGTTATTAGAGTGCAGATATATAAGGCATTTTGACCATTATTTTTATAATTCATCAATTATATTTATATGGAAAAAGTTAAAATGTGAGTTTAAATTCATCTTCTCTTCTAAATTATGGTATAAA
>DXZL01000129.1 GCA_019419725.1 Veillonella sp.
GATGATCAACCACCAGTATGGCATGTTGGCGAATGTGTAGATAATGCACGTTCCTCCGGTATTTTTGCTGGTATCGCTGGTGAATTAGGTCTTAACTTACCACAAATGCCATTTGCAATGTCTAGCCCTGAATGGTCTAATGAAAAAGGTATTGATGCATCCCTTGGCTTCCGCTTGATGGGTATTAACTCTTACCACTGCGTTGAGCCACCTACACAAGGCTCTGATGCTGTTACAAAATGGTTGAAAGAAGATACTAAAGACATCTTAGGATCTGTTATGTATGTAAATACTGATCCTGCTAAAGTAGCTGAAAAAATCTTAGCAGATATCGATGCTAAACGTGCTGCTTTAGGTTGGGCTGAAGTAAAATAGTTTATCTTTTGATAGATTATAATTTGTAGTTAAGTACAAAAACACCCTCTATAGATCTTATAGTTATTATGACTATTAGAATTAAGAGGGTGTTTTTTATTGTTTGTGGATAGATTTTTTACTAGTCTTGTATTAGCCGTAGTATAATGTACTAATTGTTTTTGACCTACTAAAGTATGATGGTTTCACCATCTTCAGGCACTGCTACATGGCTTTCAATGTTGTTGCCTTTGATAAACTTGCGCACATCCTCACGGCTTGTTGCTGTGTGATTAACTGTATCCATGTGAACCGCAATAATTTTTGCCTCTGGTTTGCGTACCACCATGCGGCCAATATCTTTTGTACCCATAATAATACTATCTTCAAAGCCTAAAACTTGAGCATATCCAGTGTTCATAATAATAACGTTAGGGTCGAAATGATGAAGTGCTTTTTCCACAGCGCTTGTCCAAATCGTATCACCTACAAGGTACACAGTTGGTTCATTTAATGTTTCGAAAATTACGCCCATTGCATCACCGGCTAATGCTGCTAGATTAGGGTTTGCATACATTTCTATTGTGCCGTGAGAGCCACCTGTTTTTGTTAATGTAATGCCGTTAAAGTCCACACTTTCAAAAATGATGCGCACATCATTAAAACCTTGAGAGCTGATGAGTTTTTGATCCGCTGAATTTTGTACAAAAATAGGAAGTGATTTTGGAATAGCTTGAACTGCGCTATCGTCCCAATGATCAAGATGGGTATGTGTAACAACTACTGCGTCTACATCGCTTAATAGTTGGTCCATAGATAGAGGTAAATCAACCATAGGCATTCTTTGTTGATAGTTAAATGTTCCTTCAAAACCAGGATAAGCATCTTTTGGTGCTAAAAATGGATCAATAAGGAATGTTGTATTTTTTATTGTTAATTTTCCTGTAGCATTGCGAATGTGAGTATATTGTGTCATAGTTATCTCCTTAATTAAATTATTGTCGATTTAATTGAATATATTATTATTTGTAATCTCTAGAACTAGTGTACCTTGTTTTGTTATACTAGTCTCAACATTAATTAACATTATGTTTATTAATAGACACATTGTATAAATGTGTCTATATTGGAGGTTATATGATAACTCGAAAAGAAATGACACGTATGTTGTTAAAAGAAGGCTTGCTTAGTTGTTTAGCAAACAATTCTTTTGAGTCTGTAACAGTAACATCGTTGTGTAAAGCTTCGGGTATAACTCGTTCTACTTTTTATTTACACTATAGTAATATCATGGAAATTATTGATGATTTAGTGGATGATGCAATCGCTTATTCAAAGCCAGGAATGGTAGATAACAACAATTTACAAACTATAGCTAATACCTTATCAGCTGCTTCTAATTCTGTTTCGTTGAGAGAAGCATACGATTCTATTTTTGATAGGTTGCCTTTATGTCAGCGTATTATACGACATAAAAAGTATTTACCTTTATTTTTAGATGAACAAATTTCAGAATATGTATTACAACGCATTATAGGACGTGAAAAAGATCGACAAGGGATCCTTATGGCAGAATCTCTTGGTGTTTCGTTTGATGTGGGGGTATCTATTTTTATATTTTTAGTACACGGTCTATATGCAGTTAATAAACAATATAAGTGGTCTCAGAGTGATGAGTGGTTAGAAGCTCAGAAAATTATTTTTGAACTAGTTTATCGTGGATTACAAAGTAGATAGAAATTATACTCGTATATGTTTTAGTATTCTATGAAGTTTTTAGACAACGAAAAAAGGACTCCATATGGAGTCCTTTTTTCATGTAAGGGGAGTGTTAGTATTAATATCAAATGAACCATGTATTTAAACAAGTAGTAGGTTTGGGGTTAGTAATACTTGTCGGGAGATAAATACACGTATGGTAACCAGGGAATTGTTACCTCTATTTATCATTTGACATTGTCATTATAAGAACAAAAAATGAGTTGAAAATGAAGTTTTTTAAGAAATTTCTTTTAATTTATTGAAATTCTAAAAAAGATAATAATTAAGTTTAATTATTGTTGATAAATATGGGGAAATTTTGGTATTATATATAAAGGAGAAGTTGTATATTTTATAAAGGTTTAATGGCTATTAGAGTTTTATAAAGTATACAGCTCTAAGGCATGAGAGGAGCAGTCATATGAGGAAAATATTAACCATATTGTCCCTTTTGTGGCTACTCAGTATAGGGGGGACCGCTAACGCAACGGACTGGTATTATGTTGGACCAGATGCGTCAGGAAACCAATTATTTATTGACAATGACAGTGTTCAAAAAAGTGATTATGATGCGCTTTTGTGGCTGCGGGTCAATGAACTGGGTGGCGACGAATTGCGATATAAAGTGTATATAAGTAGATATAATCGCACCATGGAAACGTTAAAGGTAGATGCGTACATGGCAGACGGTACACCTTATGAAAATGTAGAGTATAATGAAAACCCAGAACCTATTGAAGGCAATACAAATGGTCAAGCCATTTATAATTTATTATGGCATTAAAAGAACCATCTAGCACAGCAAACTAGATGGTTCTTTTTTATATGTGTAAAAAATTTATAAATCTTAGGAATATTTTTTATATACAACATTCTCAAATGAGAATGGTATATACGAAAATTTAAACTTGGGCAGAATTGCGACTTAGCTCCAAGTCTTGAATCATTTGGAGATCGTCTTGTGGAGAGCGACCACCAGTTGTTAAGTAGCCACCAACCATGATGCCGTTAAGGCCACCTTTTAAAGCATAAGCTTGTAAGTCACGAAGGTTAACTTCGCGACCGCCAGCAGTACGAATCAATGCGTTTGGCAAGATGAAACGGAATACGGCGAAGGTGCGTAAGATATCGAGTGGACGTAAAGCCTTGTTGTTTTCAAATGGTGTACCTTTAACAGGATTCAAAATGTTGATTGGTACGGAGTCAATATGCAAGCGTTTAAGCTCGAATGCCATCTCTACGCGTTGTTCTAATGTTTCGTTTAGACCAATAATACCGCCAGAGCAAACACGAATGCCTGCTTTTTGAGCATTATCGATAGTAGACATTTTATCTTCGTAGGAATGGGTTGTACAAATATCTGGGAAGTGACTAGGCGCTGTTTCGATATTGGAGTGGTATCGAGTTACACCCACTTCTTTTAATTTGAGAGCTTGTTCGTAAGTTAACAAACCAAGAGAACAGCAAATTTCGAGACCTACTTCGTTTTTAATACGGTCTAATACGCGAATGATTTGGTTAAATTCGTTTGGGTTATTAGTATTACGACCACTCGTTACGATAGAAAAACGAATAGCGCCTGCTTCTTTAGCTTTGCGTGCCGCATCGAGGATGCTTTCATCATCCATGAACGGATATTCTTGAACACCTGTTTCGTGATGGGCAGATTGGGCACAGAATTTACAGTTTTCAGGACATTTACCAGATCGTGCATTTACAATGGCGCATACATCCACGGAGTTGTCATTGAAATGCTGGCGAATTTTATCGGCCATAGCAAGTAAAATCATAGTATCATCATCTGAAGTATGAATCAGCTCGATTGCTTCTTTCTTAGTGATTTCGCCGCCGTTCATAATGCGGTTGGCAATAGTAAGGATTTTTTCGTATGTACCCACTTGGGTTGATTGTTGATCTGTAGGCAAAGCCATAATAGCCTCCAAGGATTGTTAACTTAATAAAAATATAAAATATTGACAATTTGATTGTAAACGTTCGTGTATAAATTGTCAACTTAATGTATTTTTAAGTTAACAAAAATGTCGCAGTAGGTTTTAGACCATTTTTAATACAGGTACGGCGTATAGTTTGAATCTAATTGGAGATACCATATTTTAGCATCTATTTTGATAGATTGATTGATAGTTATTTTTAAGTAATCTTTACGGTTTTGTAGTATAATAAAATATTGTAATTACTATATATAACTATAATAAAAGTACTAATACAAGGAGTGGATATAGATGCAGCCATTTCGATTTATACACTGTGGTGACCTGCATTTAGGGGCACCCTTTCAATATGCTACAGGTATTAGC
>DXZL01000013.1 GCA_019419725.1 Veillonella sp.
GTAAAAGAAGCGTACAAACGCGGTTGCTCTATTAAAGAAATCATCTTGGAAGAAAAACTCATGACCGAAGACGAATTTGCTGAAGCAGTTCGCATGAAATAAAATCTCTCTTATCTTTATGACATATCTGTAACATCCTCTCATACCTCAAATGAACGGAAAAAGCCCCGATACATTGATATGTACCCCCTTTACTGGTTGTTCAGGAAAATGGGTACATATCACATAATGTATCGGGGCTTTATTTTAAATTACGACTTCATTACATATTTAATAAGTAGATAACCTAAAACATAAAATATTCCCACACCAAGATATACATATGGTAATGAGCTTAGCAATCCATCAATTGGAATACCATTTAAAAGACGATATAAAATTTGAACTATAGGAAATATAGTAGCTGCGATTATAATACTATAAAATAAAAACTTAAAAATACCTTTCACTTTACTGCTCCTCAAAACAAAACTCTATATAAATACTCTTTTGTATCCTATGGTTTTCTAATATTTCACAAGGTTTATAGTCATTAATACGACAAAGGATATGATAAAAACCATATGTTTCGTATTTAGCAGTTCATAGGTCTCGTCAAATGTATCATTCTTGAATGCTTGTATTATCAATTCTTCTTGTTTGCTAAGTTCCAGGTATATATCTAAATGGCATCCAATTGCCACTAGTATTGCTATTTTGAGATATCCTTTATATATATCCGTTGTCATATCGTAGAGTAGAGAGATATCAAATAGCACAAGTAGAATGGTACATATAAGAAATTTATGGATAAAGGATTTACTATACATGATTGTATCCCTATAAAGAGCATAGCTTATGATCTAAGCCACGCCATCAAAGAATGTAATGACTGTAATTTCTCGTGGGCAGTTGATACGGATTGGGAACCAGTGGCCTGTACCATTGTTGACGTAGCACACGCTTTGTTCTTCTACGTAGCGCCCTTTTGTATATGGTGTACCCGTTGGTACTAAAGGCATCCCCATAAAGACGATTTGACCGCCATGAGTATGACCAGAAAGGGTCAACGGAATTTTACGTTCAATAGCTTCTTCAAAGAATTCAGGGTGATGGGCCAATAGAATAACAAAGGCATAGTCGGGAATGCCAGATAAAGCCTTATCAATCATAGCTTCACGTTTTTCTTTTTCTCGATCATTGTCATACGCAACACCTGCAATATATACAGGTTGTTTACCGCCCATAATTTGAATATTGCTATTCACAAGAATATTCATCGGTGTATTATGTTTTAGTTCGTCTAATACCTTATTTACATCATGATGGTATTCGTGATTTCCTAAGATGAAATCTACACCATCAGGAATTTGTTTTGCAAAGGTTGTCAGTCTTTCACAAACCTGAGGCAACCAAGCTAGTTTATCGATTAAATCACCAGTGATAACAACGCGATTAGGCTTTTCTACAAGGGCGAGCTTTAAAATTTCATCAAGATCATCTAAGTCGATGCTTGGGCCTACATGAATATCGCTGAGTTGAACGATTTTATAATCCTTTAACCCAGGCGGTAAGTTCGTATAACCGAAACTTTCATGAGTAACCTCAATCTCATGTTGACCAACATAGGCAGCATAGCTAGAACCACCAATTGTTGCCAATGGTACCACTGTTGCTGCGGTTCTAAAGAAGGCGCGACGACCCGTTCTATTTTCCTCTGGCGTTTTGCTCCAAATTTTATTAACCGCCCAGTATAGTAAGCCTAGGACGATGAATACAGGAATAGCCAAGAATAAGCCAAAGAGAAAACCGTAACTTTCAGTACGGAATAGATTCATCAACGGATAATACATCGTTCCGTATAGATCCACTTGATTGAGTATATAGTATCGGATGGCAGTGAACCACGCACCGATAATAATTAGATAACCTACCCAAGCAGGCCATTTCTTTTTGGGCTTCCACAGGTTGAGGAAAAGCGCCCAAAATCCTACCAATCCTATTATGAGGATAGCAGAAAAAATGATATTAAATAGAATTCTCATTCATTGCTCCTACAAATTATTTTGCCATCTCCGTCAATTTACCATGAGGACCTGCCCAAGCATAATCGGCGAACTCGTCGCGCTTAATGAGCATCCAGTCCTTTGGCAATTGCTTTTGGATAGCTCCGATCGTTATATTCTTAGCCTCTCCTACGTACGTTAAATCACCGCGAAATGCTTTCATAAACCATTTTCGATGAGAGAAAATATGTGTTATTTCTTTTACCAATACAGGTTGTAAAGCTAGTTCAAAACCTAGATCCTTAACTAATGTTTCAAGACCTCGTTCACCTTCGTCAAAGGTAGATACCATTTCCACCGAAGGAAATTCCCACATGGACCGTAACAACCCACGATTCGGGCGTTTATGCAATAGGTAGCAGTCTTCGTATTGCAAGATGCCTACAAATAGAGGCACCTCTACAACCTTCGTTTTCTTGATGCGCACAGGTAATTTGTCCGTATCCTTATGTTGGTATGCTTCGCACATATTTACAATAGGACATTCTCCACAGCGCGGCGTTTTGGGAATGCACACAGCAGAGCCAAAATCCATTAAGGCTTGGTTAAAATCACCAGGTCGATCGTGAGGTAATGTTTCCTCTACAATAGCAGTTATAGCCTTCTTACCTTTAGTGCTCAAAATATCATCAAAGATGCGATATAAACGAGCGTAAATGCGCAGCACATTACCGTCTACAGCTACCTCTGGTTCGTTGTACGCCATGGACAGCACGGCCCCAGCCGTATAAGATCCTACGCCCTTCAAGGACTCCATCGTCTTGCGGTCACGGGGCACGATACCAGCGTAGTTTTCAACGACGTCCTTTACGCCAAGGCGCAAGTTACGAGCACGGCTATAATAGCCAAGCCCCTGCCAAGCGTGAACCACCTCATCCTCAGAGGACTTTGCTAGGTCCTCCAAGGTTGGAAATAAACGCATCCAGTTATCATAATAGGGCTTCATCGCCTCAATGCGCGTTTGTTGGCTCATCACCTCGGACACCCAAATCTTATAAGGGTCTCCGCAATCACGCCACGGCAATTCACGTTTATGCACATCATACCACGCCAACAGCTGTGGCACCCACTTAGGGTTCTTTTTATCAGTCATATTACCTCAAAATATTATAAACTTAGGACTCTAGTACCACTTTCATGACTATAAGCATATTGCATATATGTTGCAGCCAATAAGGTACAGATTATCCATTAATATACAGATCAATGCGCGCCAAGTGTTCGCTTTCAAGAACGGTGTCCACAGTGGTCAAATTCATCTTATCTACCGTACTGTTATCTCGGCCAAATACGATAGGTCCTTTTAACTTCTTGCCTTCTAGCAGCATTGGCAACCATTGGCGGTCACCATCCCACATGTGTTTATAGGGAATTTCATCGATTTTTAGCCAGTGAGGCTCCATCTCGTCCGTTTCCTCTACATTGCCTGTGAAAGCACGCAAAAAGTACACATAACCTACATGTGTTAAACTTTCATCAAAGGGAAACTGAAAATCAAAGGCAGCCACACATTCTAAATCTTCCGGGCGGCCATGAAGTCCAGATTCCTCAAATAACTCGCGAATGGCACAGTCTCGGAAGCTTTCACCAGCCTCGAGTTTACCGCCAAATCCATTATATTTATCAGCCCCGAAACCACGTTTCTTACGACCTAGCAATATGCGATTTTGTTCATCAATGGGAAATACGAGCGTCGTCGGTTTCATAGAGCCTCCTTTATCGTTAAAATAATACCCTATTATTATACCATTATTTCATGTACGAATGGGCTAATTATGGTATGATTAAGAGTATAGATTTTCTTATACGGAAGGAGGCACATGATGAATAAACCACTACGATTTAACATCGCACTAGGGCGCACAAAGCCTGTTAATATTCGCAACGAAGAAGTGCGCTGCCCCTTCTGTGATCGTTCAAAATTAACGGACATTCTAGATACTTCAGGTCATATCATATGGCTCATGAACAAATATCCTGTATTAGATAAAACATGGCCAACGGTTATCATCGAAACAGAAACGGACGAAGGCGAATTTTCTACATTGCCTGCCGATGAAGCGGCTCGTATTCTTCAATTTGGCCTAGATAAATGGCGTGAAACACGAGAACGGAAAGAGTTTAAATCGGTACTCTTCTTCAAAAATCACGGATACATGTCTGGCGGTTCTATCCGTCATCCGCATAGCCAAATTATAGGCCTTGAAGATTACGATTACCACGAAGATATTACGGCCCAAAATATGGAAGGCTGGCTCTTGTACGAAGATCAAGATGTGCGCATCACCTTGTCTACACAGCCCATCATTGGTTTCTTCGAGTACAACATTCGTTTTAAACCAGATGCGCCCGTTCGTTCTGTGGCCGTTCGATTGCAACAACTGCTACGTTATGTTTTGCGCAGCATCGCTAATTACAGTCAGTCTTATAACTATTTTGTATATAATCTTGAGGATGGTTACGACTATATCAAGGTAGTAGCCCGTTATGTCACAACACCACTTTACGTAGGTTACAAAATTCCTCAAACTTGCGACGAGGAACGAGCTGCAAAAATCATTCAAGACATTGCGCCGTACTTCCACGCATCTAAATAGTTTAATTATACAAATTGTATCTAAATAATTTTGTTGATGTATTTGAAAGGATGTTTATGAAAGTATTTGCCATCGGCGACCTCCATCTATCTGGCAATCCTCCCACAAAGCCGATGGATATTTTTGGTCCTCACTGGGATAATCACTGGAGCCGCATCAAAGAAGATTGGGTAGCCCGTGTGACAGATGATGACATCGTCTTTCTCGTAGGTGACATGAGTTGGGCCCTTCGCCTTGATGAAGCAGCTTGCGATTTACAAGAAATTGCATCCATGCCCGGCAAAAAGTATATGATTCGCGGTAACCACGACTACTGGTGGGCCTCCGCCAACAAGATGAGAAACCTCATGGGTGATGCTATCACCTTTTTACAAGGCCATGGTACAGCAGAACTCATTCAAACAGAAGAAGGCCCTCGCATTATTGCCTTTGGTGGAACACGCGCCTACCTCTGCCCTGGCGACTCCCATTTCACACCAGAAACAGACCAATCCATTTACGATAGAGAATTGATACGTACCGAATCAGCGCTGCAAGAAATGGATGCAGCTGTGAAAACACTAATAGAAGAAATCACAGCTGAAACTAAAGAGGATACAACAGGTTCTGAAACGACAGAGCCATTAACAATAGACATACACAACACACCAGTAACAAAACTGTTATTGTTAC
Organism: Veillonella sp.; assembly: GCA_019419725.1. Classification (GTDB taxonomy): domain Bacteria; phylum Bacillota; class Negativicutes; order Veillonellales; family Veillonellaceae; genus Veillonella. The sequence goes on from DXZL01000013.1 coordinate 5,315, forward strand.
ACTACCCTCCGTTCAATGAGGCCAACGCTCCTTCAGGCTTTACAGCACTCATGGAGACATACAATGTAGATACTTGTATCTTTGGACATTTACACGATCAAATATCCTTTAAGCACATTCCAAAGGAATTTGTCACAACCAAACTAGAGCTAGTGTCTGCAGATTACCTAGACTTTAGACTGAAAGAAATTATGTAAGGAGAGCCCATGAGTCGCATTCATAAAGAACATTTACAAGCAGGATATATCTTTGGTGATACTATCAACCAAGAATATATTTACTTGCCCTCTGGTGAGGTAGGCACTGACCATCCTTTGGCTGTCCTCGAAACACCGACAAAGCGTGAGGACATCACATTGGACGAGGCAGTCCACATGATTGACACATTAACACTAAAACGTTGTAGCCATCCTACACTAGGGAAAAAATCATTTTAATAACAAATAGATTATAAAAGCACATTAATAACAAGAAGCGGATAGATATGAAATCTATCCGCTTTTTGTATAGACTTATATAGTTTTTCGATCTTCTATAAAAGGATTATCCTAAAAAACCGCCATGCCCCATACGAATGCAGTCTTCTTTAGTAATTTCATCATTTGCTACGAGGCGTGGCAAGATTTCATCAAATGCCGTTGGTTTGCTGAATAATACGCCACCTGGAACGCCAAGAATCGGTGTACCATCAGCACAGTAAGCAATACAAACCATAGAACCTGGCAATACAGGTAATCCGTATGTCACTACGCGATCTGCATAACGTTTAATGGCCCCTGGGGTTAAATCGTCAGGGTCAACGCTCATGCCGCCGGTACAAAAAATAATATCAGCACCAGCTGCTTTTACCTTGTCGATAGCCGCCACAATATCGTCTGTATTATCCGTTACGATTTCATGGGCTACTTTATTTACACCAAACTCTGCACAACGTTCCTCAATGATTGGGGTGAAAGCATCTTTAATACGGCCTTCAAATACTTCGGAACCTGTAGTAACAATGCCCATTGTTTTGCGTACGAATGGTTTTACATTAAGTAAAGGCTTGCCATTAGCAATTTTCTTTGCATCCTCCACTTGTTGTTCCTCTAATAACAATGGAATACAACGCATGCCCGCTAATTTATCGCCTACTTTCACCGGTGTATTATTAAATCTCGTTACGATAGTAAGCTCGCCAATACTATTAATAGCATGTAAGCGATCTACATCAACTTTAAAGAGACCGTCTACGTCCGCAATAGCTTCGATTTTACCTTGCGCCATAGGTCCATCGTGCATATTTTCGCCACCTGCCATATTGTACAAAGCACGTGCCACGTCCTCTTCGTGCAAGAATCCTTCATCCTCAGGTTCCATCACAAAGATATGCTCTTTACCAAGGTCTAGTAATTTCGGAATATCCTCTTCTGTAATAACATGGCCACGACGGAATGGCGTATCTTTCACCTCGCCGATGACAATGCGTACCAAATCATGTATTAATGCATGCCCTACGGCATCTTGTGTTCTAATGGATTTCATAATATCTCCCTTTATAATCTAGAATTCTATGTAATGTATTAGACCAAAAATTATATTTAAACTTTAAATTCTGAATTCTATACAATGTATGTTATAACAACAAAATGTACCTAATCCTATTCTGAATTTCTTGCAAATTAGTTTATAAATATCTTCCGAATAAGACCTAAATAGTCTTATGTATTAATCATATAAAAATAGCTTTATATATGCTGTAACTCAAGTCACCTTATTCGGTAAGATCAGATTGCACCGAGTATACGCGCAAGTAGTACACCAATCCAGCAAAGGATTAAGCCCCCTACAACTTGTATAAAGCCATAGAAAAAAGCCTGTACATAAGACTCTGTCATCATGAGTTGTAACATTTCAAAGGCAAAGGTTGAAAATGTTGTAAATGCACCGAGTCCACCAACAACGAGGAAAAATCTCGCCAACTGCGATAAATCTGGCTTTTGCATATATAGACCTAGTACAAGGCCAATAATAAGGCAACCAATGAGGTTTACTACAACCGTTCCATATGGAAAGGAACTCACCTTTGTCATAACCCATTCGCCTAGAGCCATGCGACATAACGCACCAACTGCGCCACCAATGGCAACTGCAATGTATTTTTCCATATTGCCTCCTATACTTACAATAGTATCCTACGATTTTCACAATCCGTGTAATTATCTGAAATAACCGATAAATATCTAGTTTTCTATATTAGTCAACGACCAACAGTCTCAGTATACTATATTTAGAGAGCAGGGAAAAGAAAGGAATCCCTATGAAACCTGCAACAACACCGTTAACTGAGCTGCGAATAAATACCTACGAAGACCCATTTTTACAACATCAATATGTGTGTTTAGGTCATAAAATTGCCAACATTCGCATATCTCTAAATATGTCCCAACACGAGCTAGCACGCCACGTTGGGATTAGTCGCAGTTATCTGAGTAAGCTAGAGTGTGGCACAGGCATATCCGGCATGTCTTTAGAAATTTTATTTAAAATCGCTCAAGCATTCCAAATTGATGTAGCTCAGCTTGTAAGGTTGCGTATTATAGATTATAAAAGTTGCAATGCTCATCTTACATCACACTATAAACGATTAGAATTTCTAAGTCATACGAGGAACAGCGCGTTAACTAAAGTTAAGCCAAAGCTAAGTTAAGTTAAGTTAAGTTAAGCTAATCAAATCAAATACAGTATTAACACTCGTACAGAAAAAGCCCCGCCAACGGCGGAGCCTTTCATAAAGCATGCCAACAATAGGCATTATACTTCATTAAGTTTTTTGTGTTGCACTTCAGCATTTGCTTTTTTGAAGATAAATGCATTATTAATATGCTGACGCATAGCAGTTTCTGCTGCCACTTCATCATGACGCTCAATAGCATCTACGATATGATCATGTTCATCGTCGCAATCATGAGTACGCACTGCATTAAAAGAGCTAATGTACATGTCGCGGTTAACGCGTTCACGGAAGCTCGCTAAGTATTCTACAACGCGTTCATTACCAGAATAATGAGCAATCATAGTATGGAAACGACTGTTTACTTCAACGCGTTCTGTAGCTTCTTCAATTTCATGCATTTCTTTACAAATTTCACGCAACTCTTTAATTTGTTCATCAGTGGCATGACGGGCACAAAGTCGCGCACCAAGGCCTTCCATGACTTCACGCACTTGATACAGTGCAATAATCTCTTCAGGAGTATCCGCCTTTACAGTAACACCCTTCCAAGGAACAATAACTACGAGATTATCTTTAGCCAATTTACGGAATGCTTCGCGAACAGGTGTAGCACTCACTTGCAATTGTTCTGCAATTTTTACTTCGTTAAGCTTTTCTTGTGGCATCAATTCGCCTGTTAAGATAGCTGTTTTTAATGTTAAATAAACTTGTTCACTAAGTGGTAATCTTTCAATGGAGTCCACAGCGGACAATTTGTATTTATCTTTAGAATCTTGTCGTCCCATCAATATCCCCTAATCTTATATCCCCTCAACTCATTCGTACTTTCAAAGAACGGCTAAAATGAGTATAATATATTGTACGATATATTTTGTATTTTGAATAAATATGTTATATGTGATTTAGTACATATAGTATAATTATAGAGCTCACATCTAAGACTGTCAATTTAACGATAGATAATAGCTATATCTCATTTTTGAAAGTAAGGAAGTTGTACCATGAGCCGTTGTTTAGTTATCATAAATCCTGTATCAGGTGGCGGTGCGGCACGTCGCTATGCCCTCGATTTACAATGGAAATTGAGCACCTTGTTTGAAACGATTGAGGTCAAATTCACTACTGGTGAAGGCGATGCTACACGTTTCGCAAAGGATGCTTGCGAACGCGGATTCGATGCTGTGTTCTGCATGGGCGGTGACGGCACCGTAAATGAAACCGTTAACGGTATTGCCCAAGGTGGCTTTAAATCTACCTTTGGTTTCATTCCTGTTGGTACTGTAAACGATATGTCTCGTGCCCTTGGTATTCATCAGAATCCAACACAGGCGATCAAACGAATTGATATCAATCAAACACGTACCATTGATATCGGTCGTTGTAACGACAGATATTTCTGCAATAATATCGCAGCCGGTGTTATTCCAAAGGTAATCGAAGAGGTTACCCCAAAGGAAAAGAGCATCTTAGGCCCTCTAGCCTACTTTTTACGCGCAGGGCAAGCCTTATTTACAACAAAGGACTACACATACCGCATCAAAACAGAGAATGACGATTTTATCTGTAAATCCCCACTCGTTCTTGCATTGCTCACCAATGTAGTATCTAGCTTTGAACGCTTCATGCCGGAAGCATCTGTAGATGATGGTTATATGCGCATCATAATATTCAAGGAATACTTCATCCTCGATATACTCAGCGTATTGCCACTTATCATTAGTGGTGCCATCTACAACTCCCGTTATACAACAACACTAACTGTGAAAAAGGCTCATATTGAGTTATTATCTAATATCGGTGATTTACCTACTAATATGGATGGCGACCAAGGCCCATCCATGCCAGTAGATATCGAAGTATTGCCACGGGTTCTAAAAGTATTTGCCCCAGCAAAACACAAAAAGAAAAAGGCTTTGAATTTGCCTATACTACCACATATTTAATAAATTGTAGAGAAATCTACAGGACAAAACTATATAACAATCTATAACATAAAAGCTCTCTATTCAAGAATAGAGAGCTTTTTTATGTTCATTACCTTATAGGAAATACCTACCTAGTCCCTGCATATTTCTCATGCATAGCACTAAGTTAAGCATATACTTACAAGGCTAGTCTATGCTGATAGCATCATGCAAACGGAAGCTATAGATATAACATGCTTTCACAGGCATCCCTGTCAATCGCTGCAAGGCCTCTTTATAGAGATCCATTTGTATTTTATAACGCTTGATGAGGTCTTCCCCAGATTTGACGCGGTCCGTCTTGTAATCTACAAGAACCCACTCACCATCTTCTTCAAAGGCAGTATCGATAATACCTTGGAGGAATAGATTTTCGCCGTCCTCTAAGGTATCATATACGCGTTTCCCTTCAAAAAGCATACTAAACGGCATTTCACGTTCTATGCGCTTCGCATTGATAAGACGCTTCCCAAGGTCAGAACTAAAGAATTTATATAGACTTGTATCGCTTAATAGATTTCGTTCTTCCTCTGTGAAAGTCCCTTTCGTTACGAGTGCATCAAGCTCTTTCGTTAAAGAAGCTTGAGTATACTGCGCAAGAGGAAGCCATTGCATGGCCTCATGCATCAAGGTACCCCATTGAGCCCCTGTCAACACATCCTCTTCGGACTGCAGTGCTTGCGGCTTGCGGCCGAATACGGAATTCGCCAATTCGTCGGATGAAACAGTTACATCTGAAGCCTCCATAATTGGTAAACCAGCAGCATTGGTATTCTTCGCCTCAACATTTGCAGATGATTTTGGATCTAGCTTAATAGCTTGACCTAATATTGCATCTGAAACAGCTCGTTTAGCCCCTGTATCTACCGTTACAATCGGTTCGTTTAAGGTATCAATAGTGCCTGCTTCAAGTTCCCGTTCTTGGAATCGTCGTTTCAATTCACTGACGGAAATCTTAGCCGTGCGCCGCGTAGCGTCGCTGTACGGATAGGTATAGTTAAAGCGATCTATTATTTCCGGTGGCAATTCCACGGAATTAACAGCTTGTAATTCACGCACTTTATTGATAGTAGTTTCATCGATATCTGCTTTATAATCGAGGTCACCGTAGAGAGAGCCATCGTGGATTTCGACCTTGATGCGACATTTTTTATCTGGTAAGTCAAAATAGGTCGGTCCTTCGTACTCAATGGCTACGCGCAATGGATTACCACCGTCTAAATGACGGGTAAAGCCCATAATTAACCATTCTAGATACGTATTAGCTTGGGTAATAATATCCGTCGGCAATTGTTGACCTTCTACTGACGCTGTATTTTTAATGAGTTCACCTAAGGTACTCAACTTACCTTTAGCATTTTTAAAGCCTTTAAAATGACCTGTCATAATCAGCTTATCTCGTGCCCGTGTTAAGGCTACGTATAGAATCCGTTCTTCCTCTGCTTTGAGGGCCGCTTCCTTTACATCTTTTACATAGAACCACGGCATAGTTGGGAAGGATACCCGAATATCTGGGAAATATCCCTTAAGACCAAGTCCTGCATTCTTATCGATGAGTAGCTCTGAACGAAGGTCCATCATGTTGAATCCCTTTTGCACCCCGGATAAGAATACTACAGGAAACTCAAGGCCCTTACTCTTGTGGATGGTCATGAGGCGCACTACATTGTCCGCTTCGCTTACCACATTGGCAAGGGGCATATCTTGATTGCTATCGCGCAAGCTTTCCACAAAGCGCAAGAATCTAAAGAGACCACGGAAGCCAGAAGCCTCATAACCCTTAGCGCGGTCGTATAAGGCCAGTACATTCGCACGGCGTACGAGACCATTCGGCATGGCACCTACATAGTTTACGTAATCTTGAGATTCATAAATATCCCACAATAAATCGGTCACACCGTGACGGCGTGACAAGGTACGCCAACGCTCCATATGACCAATAAAGGATAATAAGCGCTCATCTTGTGCCTCTTCTGCATAGGCGGGCATGAGAGACCATAAAGAGCCCTCGCCAGATAGGCGCAAAGCACCTAGTTCGTTTGCATCAAGGCCAACGAGTCCGGAGTGCAACACCGCCGCCATCGGCAAGTCTTGTTCAGGATTATCTATAATGGATAATAATGCTAGTAAAAGCTGAATTTCTTGGGCTTCAAAGTAGCCATCCCGCTCGTTTACCACCGCAGGGATGCCTGCTTGGCGCATGGCCTCTACAGCACGGGTACCCCAACCAGCCAAGGATCTACGTAAAATAGCAAAGTCTCGCCACTCAATTTGACGGAATGTGCCATCTGGATTTTGCACCTGCTTCTTAGCAGCGTGAATTTCCTTAATCTTTTGAATAATGAAATCTAGCTCGCGTTCGTTGTTCTCAGGGTCATCCCCTTCGTCTTCGTCGCTTTCACTAGCACCGAGAGTATCCTTGCTCACATCTAAGAGCTGCAATTCTACGTCGCCTCCAACCCAATCCTCAGGCGCATCCTCTACGATACGGCCAGGAATGAGGGATTCTGCCTCAGTATAATTGAGCTCCGCCGCCTCTTCCGTCATGATTTGATAGAACAAGAAGTTCGTAGCGGCCAAAATATTTTCGTGAGATCGGAAATTCTTTGCTAGGTCGATACGGCGTTCTACCGCATCAGTGTCGCCGTAGGTATTGTATTTCTCCATAAACAGAGAACTGTCAGCCATACGGAAGCTATAAATCGCTTGCTTCACGTCCCCTACGTAGAACCGGTTATCGACGCGAGAAATCAAGTTGATAATCGTCTCTTGCACGCCGTTCGTATCTTGGTATTCATCGACCATGATTTCTTTGAAAGTATCTTGCAGTTCCTTTGCTACATCAGACGGCTGAGGATTATCCTCTGTGCCCGGCTCAACGAGAAGGGCCAAGCATAGATGCTCCAAGTCGCTAAAGTCCATGATTCCTTGCTCTTGTTTCATATCGCGATACGCCTTATGGAACGCAATGGTTAGCTCTACTAAACCTTCGATGATTGGATATTGAGCCTTGAACTGGTCTTGTAAGGTAGCTTCCGGCACTGTGAATACAGCAGCTTGCATCGCTTTGAGGTCATCTCTATTTTGACCGCCTAAAGATCTAAACTCTGCTACCAATATAGGATCAAAGGCTTGACCCTCTTTTGGTCCCATGCGGAACTGATCTTTAATAAAGGTATCTACATGCTTACATACTTCGCCCATATCGTCCCAAGTTTGAGCATTTGAAAGCATGCCTAGTGCGGCTAGTTGGTTATCATAAATATTTTGCCATTTATGAGGCCCCACTGGATCGAGCAAGATTTGCTCCATCCGCTCTAAGCGCTCGCGAATACGGTCATTAACAGCTACATGTTGATCCCACATATATTGGCCCCATAGGGTCTCACTAGGATTTACAGTCATAGCCTCTTTATAAGGCTCTAAGGCTTTACGTAACCATCCATCAGGATTAGCAAGGGACATGGCGTAGTTATATAGAGACATAATCTTCGCCGTTAAGCCTGCATCTGATTTATCATCACTAAAGAAGTCCGCCAATTCGTAGATATTATAAAGGCCTTCCTCATAGGATTTAGTTAATAAATCGGCTAATACCTCTTGTTGTAAGAGGGCCATTTCTGCTTCGTTACCAATGCGAGCCGTTGGGTTAATATCTAGCTTATAGAAATAGGAGCGAATCACCCATTGGCAGAAGGAGTGCAACGTAGAAATATGAGCAGATGGCAAGAGATTGAGCTGTCGTTCAAGACGCTGCTGCATAACCTCATCATCAGTAGACTCCATAGCTTTTGCCAAGGCAAGCCCAATACGAGCACTCATCTCTTGTGCCGCCGCCTTTGTAAAGGTTACAACCATGAGCTCTTGCACAGATAAAGGATTATCCACATCTTTAAGACGCGTAATAATACGTTCTACGAGAACAGCAGTCTTACCCGAGCCAGCCGCTGCCGCTACGAGCAAGGTTTGATTATCTAAGGACGAGTCCTTAGGAGCTATGATGGCAGACTCCTGCTCCGGCGTCCATTTAACACCCATGGTTTTCACCTCCTTCGTTACTATTATTTCCGTCATAACTATTATTGCTGTCGTTACTGTTGTTTCCGTCGTTTAGAACCTCTTTCATCCGTTCTAATGCATCATCTTCAGATAAGCCGGACAGATAGTTATACTTATTACGGCTAGAGTCAAAACGGCATACAGTATTGTAGTCACAGTATGTACAAGGTCTATTCTTATGTAACTGGTACGGCTGAATTGGGAATTGACCGTCTCCGATGTGGCGACCAATGTCAGCCATTACATGATTGGTGTAACGACACATTACGTCAAATTCACCAGGATTCTTAACCTTACGCAAGTCTCTACTAGAAATAGTTTGATCCTTTTTCGTAGCGATTGGTACATATGGTCCTCGTTTAGATCCATAGGACAAAAATTTATTGTCAATATGCGTCAACAACTCGATATCATCAGAGAAGTATCCACTGTTTTGCCATGCATCGCTTTCCTTAGCCAAAGATACTGCATCTTCATAAGATATAGGCGCATCGGCAGGAATTTTAGGATTTTTCACATAGGAATACACCACAGCTGCCGGTGACATGGAGCCACCATGCGTTTTGCCATAAGCGGATTCTAACGCCAATAGATAGCTCATGAGCTGTAATTTAAGACCATAGTACACATCTTGGGCCGTTACGTGGGCACCGCCCGACTTATAGTCAATAACCATGCCATAAGTTTGACCATCTCGTGTATATTCATCAATGCGGTCAATTTGACCGATGAGGCGTAAATAACGGTCTTCTCCAAGAGGCACGCGAATCGGATCCCAGCCGCCTTGACGTCCAAAATCTTGCTCCAAGTATTTCGTATCAAAATCACTGCGCTTCGACCACTCCACAAGGCGGTCTACCGTCACATGTAATGTTCTTTGTACACGCTGCTCGATTGCCTTTTGGTAGGCGTCACTCGTTTCCTCGCCGCCCTGATTTTCTTGTAAAATTTCTTCTGCCACGGAGCGGCACAAATTTTGTTGATCCGCTTCGTTAAGGTCACGCCATTGTTTATTGTTATCTAATAGATAATTACCTAAACGCTCTAAATTAGCGTGAAGGAATGTACCAATTTCAGGAGCACCAAAGGAACGTACACGACGCGGTTCTAGTTTTAAACCATATTGAGCATAGAACTTGAACGGACATTGCTGATATCTCTCTAGACGCGTCACAGAACCAGACATATAGCCTTTAGATAGGAACAATCCATTCACTAAATCCTTCGTAATGACCGGCACATCATTATTATCTCGAATACCACGAGACACCTCACCTAAACGAGGACGGTAGGTGTCACTTTCACGAGCCCAGTTATAGAGGCCCCACCACAATGGATTAACCTCATGCCCACTAAAGAGGGCGCCCCAGCGCTCAGACAATAGGGACAAACTCTGTAAAGGTCTCCATACATAATCCGACTCCGTATCAGGTGCAATAGAGAGTGGAATCTCTACCGCCGTATCTACATAACCAAGGGATTCTAGTCGTTTCACCACGAGGGATGGCTCAAGACCGGTTCCATCTTCGCCAGAGCTTGCATAGGACAGCGTCAAGGAATCGGATGCCCGCGTCATAGCTAGGTATAATAGGAAATTCTCGTTGAAAGCCTTCGGCAAAGCACCTTCAGCCAAGGTTATGCCTGCATCAGCCAATTCTTGTCGTTCCTTATCCTTAATAAGGCCTTCATCGCCCATGCTTTGTGGGAATACACCTTGGTTGAGGCCCATTACAAATACCTTAGGCCACCATTGGCTATAACCGCGTTCGATGGTGGTGATTACCACATGATCTAAGGACGGAGGAATCATAGAATAATTTACATCGCTCAAGCCTTCTTCCAGGAGTAACATCATCTCATCTAGGGTCAACACTTCATCCTTCATGACCATAGAGATTTCATCTATGAAAGAAATAACCGCATTGTACATCTGTTCATGGCTGGCTTTAGACTCTTGATCACCTATAGTTTCTGCGTCCTTCGCCCATTCATAAAGGCGCTGTGGCACTTGTAAAGTTTCTAAGAGACCATAGAGCTGTTCACCCCATTCAGCCCCTGTATGACCTTCACTATGAGCGGCAAAGTCAAACCACGGGGATAATATATCCATAATGGTTTGTCTTGCTTGATTAACACGTGCTCTACGAGGTGCATCTGAGTGACTTTCTTCATCTTGCCCCTCATGAAATCCTCGTAAATAGGGCCAGCTTTCACGTTCCCATTTATAATGGTCGATACCAAACTCGAGTACGTAGTTTTCTAATTCATCTACGGCCTCACGGGTAAGGGGCATCAAGTCTGTTTTAAGCAATAAGAACATGCTGTCTCGACTGTAGCTATGGCGCACGATATCAAAGAGGGCTGTCAACAATTCGCCTAATGGATGGTTTTTCATAGGCCGCTGACGGTCGATAAAATGCGGAATGCCATACCGACCGAAGACCTTCTCTAAGGTATCTCCGTACGTTTCCGACTCACGAAGCATAATACACACATCGCGGTATCGAGCCTCTGGAGAAGATTCTACATAAGCTAAAATACGACGAGCTATGGCATCGGCTTCCCGTTCTCTGTTGTAGCCTCGAATGAGCGGTATCGTAGTATCTGTAGTATTTTGCTTACTAGGGCTAGTAAAGTAGTTCGCCTCTAACTCTTGAACTATTTGAGGACCTCGCTTGCCGTCAAATCCAACCCAATTAATACTAGAACCATAACGAGCCACTAAGGTATCATAAATCTCTAAAGGACGGCTAAAGAGGTGTTCCCCTCGACGAGCGAGATTTAAGGCCTTCGGAGCCATCGGTAAGTCGATAGTAATAACTGCTTCCTTAGCCAAATCAAATAAGGTATAAATCAACTCGTAGTGTGTAGGCGTAAACCAATGGAAGCCATCGATAAAGACATGACTATTTTCCATCAGAGGAGATTGAGGCAAAGCCTCGACGATTTCCATGATAGGATCTATATCGCGCTCCCCATGACGGCTGATTTCCTCTTCATAGGCAGCCATACAAATGGCAAGTTCGCGCAATTTCTTTTGTAATACTTTATTTTTTACTGAATCCGCCCCACGTTCTAAGTCAGTAGGACCTACGCGGAATGCACGAAACTCAGAAAAGAGTTGTTGCAATACAGAAGAAAACTCAGGACGTTTTGTAGCCTGTTCTAAGAGGCCTAATTCCTTTTGTTTTCGTTTCATAACAAGGCGCAACAACATAGACCGGCCAAAGCTAGATAAGCTTGATTGACCGGCCCCCTTAGAGCCTATGGATTGATATACTTGGTACCCCAAACGACCAAAGCCTACGACGCGAACTGTAGTAAAGCCTTTTTCAGGCATAAATTCAGCAAGCTCCCGTTCTACCCGATAGGTCGCTGGTTCAGGAACGAGTAAGATTATCGGTTCCCCTGGACAATCGGTCATGACTTGACGTATCCGTTCATATACGGCACGTGTCTTACCAGATCCTGCTCGTCCATAATAGACGCTAATACTCATGAGACCTCCCTAGTGAAACTTTCACCATCTCAATTTATAGAAATTACAAACTTCATCTTATTTTTAAATTTCTTTTCCTCAGGTATAGATTTAAACTAAATTTTTCGATATAATATATTACTATACTACGTATTATTATATAGTAATATGATATTCTGTGCCTAATTATGGGGTAATTAAAGGCAAATTGTACAATATTTGACTCATTAGATTAAATTTGTTTATAATTAAGAAAATATTTTATATTTTATTTACAATTAACAGAATTTCATATATAATACAGATTAGTATTTGTGTTATTTGTAAAAAATCATGTATTTAGGAGTGAATTATTATGAACAAAAAACATTTAGCAGCTGCTTTCGCAGTATTCGCAGCTACAACTATGTCTTTCTCTGCTTTCGCAGCATCTGTTGATGCTAACGCACGCGCTTACGAACGTGCTGCGGCTGAGCAATATACTTACGCTGCACCTCAAGCAGCTACACCAGCGTACCAATCTGGTTATGTAACAAGTGCACCACGCCCTGGTTACAAACCATTACCAGCGGTACCTTACACAGCAGGTGACATGGCTCAACAAATGCCTGTATCCAAAGAATTGGGCGACCCAATCTTTGTAGCACCTCAAACAACAGCTGTAGGTCTTCAAATCATGGATCCTATCGCTACTAACAACCAACCTGTATACCAAGAAACTGTAACTTCCGTAACAGCTAATGGCAACGGCAGTGCATACGTTTCCCGTTACAAAACTAACCAATTGAACGCATTCGACTTATTGTTGAACGGCAAATCCTATACATACGACTTGCCAGCATACACTAATGGCTACCAAGTTAAAACTGCTAGCTCCTATAACCGTGCTGGTGACGGCGTTGCAAACGTATTCTCTACAAACGTAATCACTGAAGCAGTTGTAAACAACAACTCCTTGCGTATCACTGTTAACATGACTCAACCAACAGCTGTAGCAGCTGCTAAATTGCGTTCCATGCAACAAACTGGTCAAGTAGCAGGTGGCGAAGTAGCGGCATTGTTCGCTTACAATGAAAGCTATGATGGTGTAAAACAAGCTGCTCATTACGATGTATTCAACAACGGCGGCCGTTACATCGTTGTTAAATCCGGTGCTGTAACTGTTCCAAACGGTGCACAACACCCTTACGCAACTGCATTGTTCGCAGTAACTGATGACACTGTAGCTGCTGTAACAGTATCTGGCAACACTGCTGATGCTTACGATTTAGTAAAAGGTACTGCATACGCAATCGCTCAATCCGCTCGCGTATCTAACGCACGTACTCGCTAATTTAAACTACAATTCGTTACGAATTAAATATAATGGTGAAAGCTACAGGCCTTCACACATAAAGACTATATAAATCACTAAATCCCCGAATGAGGTATCTCATTCGGGGATTTTTTAGCTAATTATAAAGCTCAGGATCTCGGGGCTAACCTTCATACCTAAGCAAATTAAGATGTCGCATATTACCAACTAGGTCCTAAACTTGATGAATTGATGAATGATTAGTTTTATGATTCTTTAATTATAGTCTTGTAAAGATCTCTAATGCCTTATAGGCCATCAAACGATAGCCACGCGCATTGGGATGTACTTCACCAGCAAAGACAATTTGGCCGATTTGATCTGCTTCATATAAAGTTGTATAGAAGTCTATAACCTTTAAGTCATGCTCTTCTGCATAAGCTTTTAATCGGTCATTTACATCTCGCACAACAAGGTCTAACCCATCCATATCGCTATCGATTTGTGTTTCCAAACCAATAATTACCTTCCCCTTTGTGCTCGCTAATTCAATGGCTTTCACCAAGGTCTTGAACACATACGCACTATCTCGACCTTGCAATATATCATTGGTGCCACACATTAAGAAGATCTGACGCGTTGGGTCGGCTACAGCTGTAGGCAGCCATTTTTCAATATTATAAATCATGCCTTGCACAGAGCATCCATCTTCACCATAATTTGTAAAATGTACATTCTCTATAGATGCATCACAAATTTCAACCCACCCTTGGCCATAAGGCACATCATAACCACGGGTAATACTATCGCCAAAACAGATAATTTCCATATCAAGACCTCCTGTACTATGCAATAATCATATAACAAAAAGATGATTATACACAATATACATATTATGGAGTTTTATATGCATTTCTCATGGAATTACATGTATGACTATGGTATACTAATTCCACATAAGAGAGGTCAAAGATGAGAAAACTATATCCCTTTTTAATACTAGCATTAGCAACATTACAATCTGCTAGTGCCATTTCACAATATGAATTAGAGAACAAGCCTACGCAATACCAAGTAGCTTATAATAGCCCTTCAGAGACTGTGTATATCGATTTAAGTACCATCAGTCTAGCACAAGCAGGTCCTACGTATAGTACGCTTCACGCTCGTACAATTAGTCTGTATAAAAATCAGAATATCATTGCTGATTATTCAACTAATTATACATATCATCGAGGTAATACATCTAAAGATATTTATCTTATGGATTGGCATGTAGCACCGGCGAAATTCTACCAAGTAAATGGTGCTCCTATAGGAGCTGCTAACAATCAGCGCTCCGTCCTATCTACAGGTGCTCATGTCGCTACAAAGGGTTCTGCCGTAGCTGAAATAGGACAATTTATTTTACATAATGCATTGGAAATGGAACGTATTACATATACTTCTACGAACCCCTATGTACCGCCACGTCCATATAAGCCAATCAATACACCACCTCCTACAGAAGGTAAGCCATTATTTGGTGTTCAACCACCACCAGGCGTATATAAACCGCTAAACCAATTAGAATCACCTTATACTTCTAATCAACCACGGTTAACACCATCTAAACTAGGTGTATATGGTCCTGTCCCACCACCTTCTCCACAAGGTCCAAGACCTAGTGACTGGATCCTTGATATCCAAAATCAAGATATGCCAGATCCTAATACACCTATGAGTGAATGGAGACCGCAACCGGACTATCACGCACCACAAAAACCATAGGCAATATAACTAATATAAAAACGAAAGAGACTGAACAGCCTCCTACCTTAGGAGAACTGTTCAGTCTCTTTTTTCATATTTTGTTTCTATACGATCAGATGAATGTATTATATTAATGCTTTCACATTATTTAAGACGTACAAAGAACAATGCGATGGCACCGATAACAGGAGCGATGGCAAGAGTCATCAATGCAGATTGATAACTACCTGTAGCAGTTAACATGCTACCTAAAATCATAGGTGCCAACATAACACCGATTTGGTTAAATAAGTTTACAAATCCTGCTGTTGTACCTCGTAAATGAGGTGCTGCGGATTGAATTACGAGAGCATTGGTCAATGCACTATGCATGAAAGCGCCAATACCAAGGATTGGACCTGTTATAAAGAGCATATCTGGATTTGTAGTGCTCGCAAAGAGGATCAATGCTGGTGCGAATAAGAACATAACAAGAGCTACTAAATGGTTTTTCTTAATCGGTAAGATATCCGACAAGATACCGATGGTCGGCTTTGCAATAAGGGCTGCTAAACCAAAGGCAGACATTACATGACCTGCATAGATAGCATTAACGCCGAGCTGTTTAACCATGTACAGATTTGACCATTGAGCCACGGCCCACGTAGCACCTGTAGCAAAGAAACCTGCAAAGGCAAGGCAGCAAATGTTGCGATTTTTTAAAACATGTAGCAAATTTTCCTTTAAAGAAGTCTTTTCGCCTACATGAGCAGATGTGGCACTCGCCTCTGCTTCTCGTTGTGCCAAGATTTCAGCACTTGGTTTACGAACCGTGAAATAGCTAAGTATGAAAACAAGGATTGGTAATACAGCTGTTAAAAGGAACGCATTTTGCCAACCATAATTGGTTGCTACATATGGTGCGTAAAGGTTTACAGTGGTCAACCCAAGGGATGTACAGGACATAAAGATACCCACTGCAGCACCACGTTGATTAGGACCAAAATAATCCCCAATAGCACTTAAGCAAGATGCTTGTACCGGACCAGATACGATACCTAATAAGAAGCGCAACACCCAACCATAGGTGTAATTATCGATGGTACTCATCAATGCCGTAATGAGCGCCATAGAAAGCAAGCTCACTAAAATAGTATAACGGTAGCCAATGCGATCCGCTAAGATACCACCTGGTAAAACCATGATGGCATACCCCATATAAAAGGCGGATAAATAAGCCGTACCCATTTGAGGAGTGAAACTCAACGCTTCATTAACAATAGGCATCAAGGATGCCCAAGATAGGCGCATAACAAAACTAATCAAAAATGTTAGCCATACGCTGACAAGAATTAAAATCTGAGTTCGTGAGAAACTAAGTCGATTCATACGAGCTCCTTTCTACAGAATAAAAACATATAAAGTAATCATACTATAAATACAGGGTATTTTACAAACTTCAAAGATTAACAAAATACAATAAAAAGCCCTCTAGGCATAACCTAAAGGGCTTTCTAAATTGTGGCGGAGAGGGTGGGATTCGAACCCACGGCCCCTTGCGGAGTCACTGGTTTTCA
>DXZL01000130.1 GCA_019419725.1 Veillonella sp.
GCGCTTTAAACACAAAGCTAGCCACCTCTAAAAAGAGATGGCTAGTTTTGTTAAGTAAGTGTGTAAATATATTTACTTTACATATTCGGAGGCATTTGAAATTACAATCCTCGGCTCATTTTCATAAGCAAAATCCGTTTCACCGATTCATCGAGTCGTTCTTTTGAGATGCGACCGTCTTTCACGGCTTTCATAAGGCCATTGTAAGCCGCTTGCATGTGTTCGTATTCGTGGCACACAAGCAAGATGTCGCTACCTGCGAGGATGGATTGCACCGCCATGTCTCCAAAGGTATAGTGTTTAGCGAGGGCACCCATATCCATATCGTCTGTTATGACAACGCCATTGTAGCCCATATCCTTGCGCAACCAATCTGTAATAATCGCCTTCGATAAACTAGCGGGATGGTCTGGATCGATTTGTGGATATATCGCGTGAGATACCATAATTGTATAGGTATTCGGTTTAGACTGTTTGATGAGGTCTACGAATACCTTTGTGTCCTCTGAAAGCAGCGTTTCTTTAGATACAGGAACAATGCTTGTGTCCGCATGCAAGTCTACGTCAGTCTTGCCAATGCCGGGGAAGTGTTTATAGGAATACCACAAGCCCGCTTCATCGTAAGCCTTACCAACGGCACCTGCATAGCGCACAACCTCATCAGGGTTCGTACTATAAGAACGACCATAGGTTAATCCCAAGTCCGCCACAGGGGCAAAGTTAATATTGAATCCCAAGTCTTTTAGTTCTGCACCAGACTGTTTTGCCAAGGATGCAGCCTGTTCAATAGGTGCATTACCTAGCTCCTCAGCAGGAGGAACCTTGATGAGCTGATTCTCCATGCGTGCTACCGCACCGCCCTCTTGGTCGATACCGAGGAACAACGGCGTTAAACCCGCACTTTTACCAGCCTTATTAATGTCTGCAATGAGCGTTTTAACTTGATCCTTGGACTCCATGTTCCGATCAAACAAGATGATGCCGCCCACGCGGTATTCGTTGAGCATAAACTTAGCATCATCGTTCAACGTCGTACCGTGAATGCCAATCATTAACAATTGGCCCACCTTGTCCGCATCGGACATATTCGCCACTAGCTTGTCCACCTTTTGCTCTGGTGAAAGCTCGCTTTGTACTACGGACTCATAGGTCACAGGCTCTGCCTTTGAAGTAAATGGATTATGTAAACCACAACCCGTTGTGAGTGCTAAGGCGCCGATCATCGTAGCTGCCACGAAACGTCGAAACATATATACCTCCAAAATCTCTAAAAAGTATTATGTATAGTATATCAAATAATAAAGACAACCCCAACAACACCAATATATAGAGTGCATCGGTAGCGCAAAAAAGACTATTACCCAAAACCTACGAATATATACCGTATTGGTTCCAAGTAATAGTCTTTATATAAGTTAAGGTAAAACTTACGCTTAAATTTTGCTTGTGCTTAACTTTTGCTTATCCTTAAATTTTACCTTGCTCTTTCATTTCTGCTAAAAGCTTTACGATGCGAGGGCCACAGCCTTTACCACCGCAAGCACCTGTGCCAGCACGAGTTGCTTCTTTTACCTCAGGAAATGTATGAGCACCATTCAAAATGGCTTCTTTAATCGTTTTACGTGTAATGCTACGGCATGTACACACCTTTGTAAGCTTATCCAGAATCGCCTCTGGCACTTGATTTTCTTCAAAATCCATATATATTCCTCTTCTATTCACTTGAATATCTATATACTGTATCAATTTAATATATCGATTTACATATCAATTTAGTTTAGTGGATTAGTTTACTATATCAATAGTATCTAACCATACACTGTAACATTAATATATCGAAAATTTACGATTTCTATACACAGTATATCATATATTAGAAACTATATCGATAGTTTTTAATATATAGAGGAAGATAAAATAAAAGCCTTACCGTATGACCCTTACAAAATGACGTTTACGATACGCTCAAACAATTGCAAAATAGTTTGTTGTAATGGAATGAAGATCTTACTTGCAATTGGTGTATTAAGCAATAAAATAAGTACAATCAAGCTGACAAAGCTTAAACGTTCTAATGTAAATTGCATGTTCCTAGGCAACAAGCTTGTAATAATACGACTACCATCAAGTGGTGGTATGGGCATCATATTGAGAATGGCAAAGTTAATATTATATACAACAATCAATGTTAGTACTAACTCTAATGATTCATTCATCAATAAGCCGTAACTTTCAAAAAAACGAAGGGCGAAATACCCCAAAAAGGCCATCAATACATTAGACGCCGGTCCCGCAATAGATACTAAGGTATAGTCTGTGCGAGGATCGCGGAAATTAGAGGTATCAACCATTACAGGCTTAGCCCAACCAAATCCTCCGATAAGAAAGGCTATAGAGCCGATTAAATCAAGGTGTGCCACGGGATTCAAGGTCAAGCGACCCATGGAGCGCGGCGTAGAGTCGCCGAGCATATCTGCTACCTTGGCATGAGCAAATTCATGCCCTGCAGCTGCAATGATAAGCGCTGGTATAGACGCTAAAATCATCGTTAAACTAATACCAGAAAATAACATAAAACTCCTTTATTGTTTAGCTTCCCATGCGGTGTAGCCGTCTTGAATGCAGCGAAGGGCATTCAATGTACGTGGATAGCCGATGTACGGCACGCATTGAGATGCGATGTTAATCAAATATTGTTTACTGTTGCCTACGTTCAAGTTGCCTTCTACGTGAGCCTTTAATTGAGGTTCACATCCACCTTGAGCTGCCAAGAAACAGAAGGTAATCATTTCACGGTGAGCCACACTTAAGCCTTTACGTGTGTAGTAGTCACCGAACATATTAGCAAGCCACTTTTTGATGTGACGTGTATCTTCAGGGCCTTCTTCGTAAGAATGACGCACAGATTCACCAAAGATTTCCACCTGTTTTTCTACGCCCTTTTCAAAACGAGATGCAGCAGTAATTGTACTGCGAGATGGATCCGTAACAGTTTCCCCACGATAGTCAAAAATCTTATTTGTAACCTTAAAGAATGGGCGTACACGACCAATGCCAAGATATGGCACAGCTTGATAAATAAGCTCGATTACTTCATCGGGAATCAAGCCAAAGTTAAGTGCTGCCGGTAGCATCAACGCATATTCATCAACAGCAGATGCCCCTACTAATGTAGCAAGAATGGCCAAGAAGCGATCCTTGGCAGGCACATTACGACCCTCTTCGGTGATAACTTCATCGAACGCAAAATTATCAAATAAAACTTCAAACTCAGGGTCAATATAACCTGCAGGGGCCGCAATATCAGGGAACATGCGCTCCGTATAAGCTTGAGCAAATTCAGATTTAGACATAGGAAACCTCCATAAACAACACTGGTGAAAGCCCAAAGGAGCTTTCACCAGCAATAGTTATGTAATTATTACGGCTTGCGCCATCAAATTATAAAGCTGGGAAAGAGAAATCAGTACCGTATACTTCTTTCCAAGCAGCCAAGAACATGTTGTATTCATTAGAACCAGGAGTGATTTGGTACACTTGACCATCTGGAGAGAAACGATATACAGTATGTAAGCTTGGATGAACAATATATTTGAATAATGTAGCTTCGCCATATTGATTGTTATGCATATTCACTACATTGATGCCGAATACATAGTTACGGCTACTATCGATACCACTGAATTGGGATGCTTTATCAAAGAAGTATGTTTCAGAACCATTTGCACTGTTTGGAACCTCTGGATAGTTAGCTAAACCATTCCAGTTTGCTGCATTAGCAACACCACCAACTAATAATGTACCGGCTAATACAAATGCGCCTAATAAATTTTTATTCATAATGCTCTCCTTTTTGCCTTTACGGCATCTCACGACAGGTCATGCTCTCACATGACCTCAGCACAATATGTTATATGTATAGTATATCACATTTTATGAAAATATTAGATATATTAAATTACAGAATGTATGCATATGAGATCTTACTAGAGTACGCTACATCAGCGCTTAAGCTTCTCTGCTGTTCTAGCATTAGCGTTATCGATTGCTTCTAACAATTTGTTAAGCAACATACGCATTTGACGTGTTTCTTCAACGTCAAAAATCGGGCCTGCAGCTTCAGACAAGCGACGTGGTATATGAACTGCTTCATCACGTAATGCTTTACCTGTATCAGTAAGGGTTACCATTACTACGCGTTCATCTTGGCGGCTGCGTTTACGCTTTAAGAATGCTTTTGCTTCTAATTTCTTTAAAAGTGGTGTTAATGTACCAGAATCAAGGCGCAATACTTGGCCTAGTTCTTTAACGGACAAATCACCATATTGCCACAATGCCATCATTACGATGTATTGAGTATATGTCAAAT
>DXZL01000131.1 GCA_019419725.1 Veillonella sp.
CTACATGTGTACAGATTTCACGAACTGTAGGACAACGATATTCATTATGTAATGAGTCTTTAATAAAATCTAATATACGGCGCTGTTTAGTATTAATATCTGTAGCAGGGCGTCTCACGATAAACCTCCAAAGTCAATATAATCTCAATCTAATGTCAATATTTATATGCGTAAAAAATAACACATGTCATACTCTATAATAAAAAAGTAAGGTAATTACTAACTTACATACTTATTATAGGCAATTTTAAAAGTTTTTGCAAACATTTGTTCTAAAACTCTTGACCGAACATTCGTTCGTGTGCTATCATATGCATGTAAACAAACAAATGTTCTCAGATATTATGTTCGATATAAATGTGAGGTATGAGATGAAAAATATATTAATGATGCTAGGAATGTGCTTAACAGTATTATTTGGTTATAATATGACAAACCCTGTAACAGATGCAAATACACATGCAGTACGCGAAGTAAAAGTACAAGCAGGCGATACAATGTGGGATATTGCAGCTCGCACAGCTCATAAAGATATGGATGTTCGTGAAATGGTATATGCCATGAAAGAACTTAACAATATCAGTGATTCTGGTACACTGGTACCTGGTACAGTTTTAAAGGTACCAGCACATAAAACTGATAGTCCAGTTAGAGCTTTGGACTATGTGGCTCAAAACTAAATATATATGGGTGTAACCCACACAAAAAAGCAGCTACTCAATAGAGATAGCTGCTTTTTGTTGTTTCATGTATGTTATTAACCGATTTATAGTTATTATCTGAATCAACTGATTTATAGTTTTTATCTAAATCGTTTTTCAAAGATTGTTGAAATAGGATTGTCTACAAACTTGTTCGCTTCATTAATATAACGACGAACCATATTAACGCTATGGTGGCGTGTTTGTCTCATAATATTACGTTCTTCCACACCATAGGCTGCAGCAGTCGTTGCAAAGCCATGACGCAAGCTATGGGCTCCATACATGGCAGGATCAAGACCGATAAGAGAAATATATTTCTTTACGATTTCGGCAATCATCTTATCGGATATAGCTGTTTTACGTAACGACATATTTTTAGTAAAGCCTCTAAATACAGGTCCTTCTGTTATACCAGAGACACGTAACCATTGCTGTAAGGCACGAACTGCGTCTAACGGAGAACCAGATAGATGCGGAATCGCCACTACAGCACCTTGACCTTCTTGGTCGGCTTTAGATGATGGTACAAAGATTTCAACACCTTGTGGAGAGAATTGAAGATGTTCTACTGTAATAGCCGCAATTTCGCTACGACGAAAAGCACCCATAAATCCGATTAAAAGAATAGCTTTATCACGTAATAGTTGTAATTCCGGTACATCTAGCTTGGTCATACAATCTAAAATATCTTCAATATCCTCTAATAGGACTGGTGTCTTACCTTGTTGGAATGTACCTTTTAAACGTCTAATGCCCCGTAACGCTTGTTTTACGATGGGAGCCATACATGGATTATCCCGATGGCCAGACGCATTATAATTCTCTGATATAGCGCTAATACGACGAGAAATCGTGTTTGCCTTAGCATAATCAGCAAGATCATTAATATAGTTTACTATGGTTTCTGGTGTAGCCGGAAAATAAGATACCTTTTGATAGGTACACCAATCTACGAAATCGTCCCAATCCGATTCATAAGCATCTACAGTATTTTCAGCCTTAGATAGCAATATACTTTGTTTGGCTTTCATAGACAACTTTGTACTATTCATAAGCGCATCGTTATTACGCAAATAGAAATGTTTTTGTTGTTCCTTAGACTCTGACATAATTCACCCTTACCCCTAAAAATATCAATATAATTGTACCATAGAATAGGTACTTATATGCTATAATTAGAGAATATAATGACTAATTTGGGAGAGTTTATAATACAATGAGTAAAAAATATATAATATTAGGGACTATGCTAGTCCTGCTGAGTACGAGCGGCTGCTCATACATCCCAACAGAAAATACATCGTATGGCGTATTTTACAATGATACAGATTTATCTAATACACCAAAGGGTGAATTACAAGCTCGAATACAAGAGCTAAATAGTAAAATACCACAACAGACTATATCCATTGATATGGGGAATAATAAAAAACAACAGGCTACGTATCATGATTTAGGTATTCAAGTAGATACAGAGGCTGTAGTAAAAGCTATTTCTACATATGGGTATGAAGATGATTGGTGGACATTACTTTCACATAGATTTAATGCCTTATATTATGGCCAACATTTTAAACCACAATATAAGCTAGACGAGGTAAAAAGTAAAACCTACCTTACAGAACTTGCCAAATCAATTGATACGCCAGGTCATGATGCATATCTAACTATTGAGAATGGTCAAGTTGTATTCCATCCTGCTAAAGAAGGTAAACGCATTGATATTGATGCAACCTTACAAAACCTTAAGGATCAATTACAATCTGGAGAAAGCATCACATCTTTATCTATGGTATTTACCACCAAAAATACTATTAAGGTTACTGATTCTGATTTAAAACCATTAAATACCGTTCTAGCATCCTTTAGTACAGATTTTGATCCAAATAATGAAAGCAGAACACATAATATTCAACTCGCATCTGATAAAATCAATGGTACATTGATTAAACCTGGTGCAGTATTCTCCTTTAACGATGTTGTAGGCGAGCGTACTGCTGAGGCTGGCTATGATGATGCACCGGTAATGATTGATGGCAAATTAGTTCCAGGTATTGGTGGTGGCATTTGCCAAGTTAGTTCTACCATCTTTAATACAGCCTTATTATCTGGCATGAATATTGTAGAACGTACACCTCACTTTGAACCTGTTGGATATATTCAAGCTGGTCGTGATGCTACAGTAGCATGGGGCTATTTGGACTTTAAGTTTAGAAATCCATACCAGCAATCCATTTATATTCTCAGTGTGATGAATCATGGTACACTAACCATCTATATTATAGGTACTGCTCAAGACAAGCCTAAAAATGTATCTATTTCAGTTGGTGATCGTAGTGAAATACCAAATAAGACAATTACACGCGTAGATCCATCTTTAAAAGAAAAAGAAGTACAAGAAGGGCATGTAGGGCTAACAATGAATACGTATAGAACCATTACATATGGTAACTGGGTAACCCAAACTGATTCCTTTGAATCTGTATATGACCCAGTAGATACGATTATAACAATGCCCCCAGAAAGTGCTACTAAAAAAACAGATAAAAAGAAACCATAATTAAAGATTTTATTAAATATAGCCTAAACTATTGACCATGAGGTATAAATAGTTTAGGCTATTATTTGGATGTAATTGAGAAACCAATATATACATATTACAAAGTATATGGAAATCCAATACAGAATATTGAGGATATAATCTATTCTCAATCATTCTCAATAATTATCATTTAGTTAAATAGAAGAGGAAACTATGGACACAATCTTACAATTTGATCACTCCTTGATCTTCTATGTACATGACCATCTTGTATATAGTTTTTTAACACCAATTATGGCATTTATTTCAAAAATTACTGGCAGCGGTGCCTTATGGATTGTCATTGCCTTATTATTGATGTTACAGAAAAAATATCGTGTATTAGGCATTGCGATAATAATTGCATTAGGATTTGTATTTATCATCGGTGACCAAGGTTTAAAACCACATGTAGCTCGATTAAGACCATTTGTAGATTTTCCTAATGTAACAGTACCATTAGAGTCTGCATTACCAAAAGCAAATAGTTATTCATTCCCGTCAGGCCATAGTTTTGGTTCATTTGCATCTGCCATGACCATTTACCTAGGCTTGAGTCAAATAGCGCCTCAGAAGCGATATTTGGGAATTATAGCATTACTTGGGTCATTAGTAGTAGCATTTTCTAGAGTATATCTATTTGTACATTATCCAACAGATGTATTAACAGGCTTAGTATTGGGCATTATCGTAGGCTTCATTGCATGGAAGCTTGCAAGAATCGGTTGGAACTGGTGGACTAACCGTCATAATGATGTAGAATACGAACCATACACATTTAAACGTAAATAAGCTTAAATAGCTAAAAAACTATATAACATAAGGGATTGGGCCATATAGGCCCAATTTTCTTTATATAATTACTTCCGATAATATATCGTTATCGGAAGTAATTCAAAAACAAATAAAAAACTAGCCTATATATCTATAAGCTAGTTTATTTACATTTCAACCCAAATAAGCCTTTAAATTACTCAATCAACAGATCCTATCGTTTCATATTATGTAATCTATTCAATTACACAATATTTAACTCAATTTATCTAACCTTATAATTCTAATTT
>DXZL01000132.1 GCA_019419725.1 Veillonella sp.
ATCGCCTTACTCACCTATCAAGTGGGATCCTTGCCGTTAGTATCGATGATCCTCGCCGTTTCCTTCGGTCTCTATGGGGTCGTCAAAAAGAAACTACTCATCTCTCCCTTTACGAGCATCGCCTTTGAGGCTTGGCTATTAACACCGCTAGCCTTACTCTATACGACCATGGTCGATAATACAGTGTGGTCCTATTTCGGCACAGACTGGTATACGTCCATGCTACTCATAGCCTGCGGTCTAACTACATCGGTTCCATTGGTCCTATTCTCCTATGGGGCCCAACTATTGCCGCTCAACCTACTAGGCTTCCTACAATATGTATCCCCTACTATTGCCTTGTTGCTAGCTATTTTCTACTTTGGTGAAAGCTTTGGCACACCGCAAATGATTGCCTTCGGTTGTATCTGGATAGCCTTAGTGTTGTTCTCATTATCCAATCAAATTACAACCATTAGAAAAATGTAGTTAAGTACAAGAGAGCGTTTGCTATCTGCATGCAATCTCACAAGAGATTTTAGCAACTATATCTAGCCTATAAATACATAAAAGCTGTATCAAATGATATCCTCATTCGATACAGCTTTTTATATATAATACTTACACTAAGTTACGCTTATATGATGCTCATACTTATATTAACTCATATATAACGTATCCGTCTTAAACCGTATTAACTCTATTGATCCAATTCATTCATATTGGTGGTATTCATATTTGAAATATAACGGTTATAGGCCTCAACCATATGTTTATAATCGTTATCTTGTTTGGATCCCATATAAGTACGAATGGCACCAATCGTAGAGTTTACAGAAGTCTTAACAGGGTCATACTTAGGATTAGAAATACCATTCGCTAAATCACCAATAGCTTGTAGCTCTTGATTGATCGCATTTACATCTGGTTCTTTTTCACTATCTAGCTTTTCTAGGACTGCAGTAAGTCGCAAAGAAACCTCTTGTGCAGCGGCTGCATTTTTCTTACCTGCATCGCGCAATTGTTGTAACCGTTGTTGCAATCGGTCCGTGTTAATCTTATGCATCAAATTATCAAAGTCAGCATAAATAGGAATAAATTGTTCGTATAACTGAACATATTTAGGGCCTAATTGTTGCTCCTTAGCATAGTTATCTGTAGTATACCCTTTAGATTTATAATATGCATCAAGTTCTTCCGCAACCGGTGTAATTTCGTTCAATTTTGAAAGTAGCTTATCTAAAGGCTCTTTCATTTCATCATAAGGAACACCTGCTTGCTTAGCCTCTTCTAATTCTTTTTGTAGCTGTTTAAAGTTTGGTGCATTAAATACAGTTAAATGCTGCCCCGCTTTTAACTCATCAAGAGTTGGCCTATTCGCATAATCGAACATTACAGCCATACGATTAAATCGGCTTACGGCTTTCACATATTGATTAAATAGCTGTACCTGATCCTGCTCAGACCGCTGTGCAATTTCCTTGCGACTCTGTTCAGTCCCCTGCCATAGTTCCGACATACTACAACCGCTCAACAATAAGGGGGATGTCAATGTAGCCGCACACAACACAGCCATTGCAATCCGTTTACCCAATGGTTTCATGATGAATTCTCTCCTTTCATCAATATACAACCCGATTTATATACCTTAATTATATACTAATATGATTTATATAAATAGAATTAATGCACATAACTCATATATCTAGTTTGTCAAGTGACTAATAGAGTCAGGGGTGACCAATGGTCACCCCTGTTTTCCTTTATATACGGTTAGACTAGAAATGAAAAGACATAGCTCCTATCAATTGTTTTATACGTGTACACGTGTTACTATAAAAGGAGAGCGTATGAAAGATAAAGATCTACTAAAACTGCTACTCAAAAACGGCTGGAAGGATGTACGGCAACGCGGCAGTCATCATCGTTTGAAAAAGGATAATCAAGTTGAAGTGATTGCCGTACACGGAAAAGATGTACCTGTTGGCTTATTAAATGCAATTTTAAAACGTACAGGACTAAAATGAGGAGGATTTATGAAATTTATATACCCTGCTATAATCCATGATGATGCTGATGGTTTCTGGGCTGAGTTTCCAGACTTAGAATATACCAGCAGTACTGGCTCAACGTTAACAGAGCTCGTAACTAATGCGCAAGAGGCTATGGAATTGTATATTTTAGGAGCTTTAGAAGATGGGGAAAGTTTACCTACACCTACATCTATTCGCAACTTACCTTGTACCGATACAACGTATCCTACATTAGTACAAACAGATATTGATTTAGCTAAAAATAGTAAATCCGTAAAGAAAACCTTAACAATTCCTGCCTGGCTAAATGATCGAGCATTAGCTAAAGGAATTAATTTTTCTCAGCTTTTACAAGAAGCATTAGTAGAGAAAACAATGTGAATGTAAATTTACATCATCAATTGCTCAGCAAAATTAGGACTATTGTCCACGCAATAACTGCAAAGGTGAGTATTATGATACAAAGCATCCACAGAATTATTACGAAATAGAGCAATAATTTTAGTACATATAGCACATCAAACCATATGCTATGGCGATCTTCTAATCGCGCCATAAATTCGGAGAGATGGCGCACCAAAAATGGAACCTTCACATTAGGATTTAGCTTCTTCCAGTACAGCATAATATACGGTATTACAAAACATCCTACAAAAACTAAGTATGTAAGGAATAGAGGTGTTTCTATATTATGTTGGGACATAAACCCTGACCAGTCTACGACCATTAGACCACCAAGGTATAGAAAAACAAACCAATATATAAATCCTATCGCCTTTATAATAAGGCGAATTATCTGTTTCACATCCATGCCTATAGTCCTACTAATGTTTTAAATCGCGCATTATTGTGAAAGCGTTCAAAATGGTCTTGTTCAGCGGCTACGGCTTTCACAGATGGATCAATTTTAATCGCTTTTTCAAGCCAATCAAGGGCCTTCGTATCATCCTCTTGGTCTGCATAAATGGTAGCAATACCGTATACAGACCAGGTGTTACTAGGGTCCTTTTCTAATACCTTTTCAAACCATTGTTTAGACTCATTTAATTGGCCTTGTAATTTGTACACCATAGCCATGTTGTAGTAGTTCGCTACATTATTAGGATCTAGGTCATATGATTTTTTAGTATCTGTTAAGCCCTTAGCTGTATCACCATTTAACGCCGTAGCGAAGCCACGGATGGAGTACGCCTCTGCATTATTAGGATTATCCTTAATAGAAGCTGATGCTTCCTCAATAGCTTTAGCATAATCACCAGAGGATAAAGCCTGCTTAGCTGCCATTACGTGAGCATCTTGACCTTGATCTGTCTTAGCTTGTTCGTTAGCTGTTGTAGGTTTAGTGTCTTGTTGGGTCTTAGTCTCTGTGCCACAACCTAATAGGCTAAGCAAACAAATACATAATAGAATATATTTCATACAATACCTCTATATTATCTATACATACAACCACATTATGTCGTATATATTTATTATTTAATATGATGACAATATGTAGTAGTAACTTATAATTTATTTAATACCATTACAATTATACCAAAACTATATACAAAAAAGGACGAGCCGCAACTCGTCCTTTTTCGTTATATGGTAGGTAATGTTATAAATCTTATTGTTTTGCTTTAGAGCAACGGTCTAATAGGAATGCAACGCCTACGAATGGGATGCCACCGCTTTCACCAAGACCAATTTCACATGTGGAACTGGAGCTTACGCCTAGTGTTGCGCCGTATTCAGCAATTTCACCAGCAAGGTCTTTTGTAGCAGCTTTGTTAAGTTCTGGTGTGAAGAAACCTTTTTGACCAGCAAAGCCGTCGCATGCGAAGGATTTAATGTTGAATACATGGTCTGTACATAGACGAGCCAAATCTTCGATGTATTGGGATTTACCTAAGGATTTAATCTTACATTGTTTATGTACGATTACGCGTTCATCGCATTTTTCAATGTCGAGATGAGGTACTACGTATTTGCACAAGAATTCAGAAATATCGTTGATTTCTAAGTCTGGCATGTGTTTGAATGCATGGTTGAAGCATGCGCTATGGTCAATCACAATTGGATATTTACCATTTTGAGATGCTTTCATCAATGCATCGTGCAAGTCCTTAACAGCACGTTCGTGAACGTCATCGTAGTTTTCAAAGCTCAAGCCGCAGCAGAGGTTTTCAATATGTTGAGGATAAATAATATCGATATGAGCCTTGTTGCAGAGGCTTTCCACAACTTGTTGTAAGCTACGATCATCGTCATAACCTTGGTTAGGTTTGAATGCGCGGTTCGCACAAGTACTGAAGTATACAACCTTTTCAAAGTTAGTAGGTTTAATGC